>JBEHWP010000104.1:0-11858 GCA_040217665.1 Vulcanimicrobiota bacterium | reverse complement strand
AGGGCAGGTTATGTACAGTATGATGATTATAAGGAATGTAATTTGCAGAAAGGGCAGTTTTTTATTCATTTTTAAATTACATACGTGATGCGTAATGCGTGATGCGTAATGCGTGATGTCTATTCCCGTCACGCGTCACGCATCACGCGTTACGATATTAATGCAAAAGATTTGCCGCCAGTTCGGCCAGAGGTGATCTTTCGCCTTTTGTCAGGGTAATATGGGCATAGATTTTCTGGTCTTTAAATTTTTCCACGATAAAGGTCAGGCCGTTACTTGTGGAATCAAGATAGGGGTGATCTATCTGATAGGCATCACCTGTAAGTACTATCTTGGTTCCTTCCCCGGCTCTTGTAATAATTGTTTTTGCTTCATGAGGGGTAAGGTTCTGTGCTTCATCAATGATGAGATATTGCTGTGGCAGGCTTCTGCCGCGAATAAATGTAAGGGATGCAATTTCCACCAGTTTTGATGTGATGAGGCTATCCAGTTTACTTTCCATGCTGGTTTTTTTGCTGGTTGTATAACTGCTCAATAAAAATTCCAGGTTATCAAAAATGGGATGCATCCACGGTGAGAGTTTTTCTCCTTCTTTTCCCGGAAGATATCCTATGTCTTTACCCATTGGTATAAGAGGGCGGTATACGCTCATTTTACGATAGACTTTATCGTTGAGAACCTTCTGAAGTCCTGCAGCAAGGGCAAGTATGGTTTTCCCGGTACCTGCCTTTCCCAGCATAGTTACAAGGAGTATACTGTCATCGAGTAACATGTCAAGGGCAAAACGCTGTTCTTTATTCATAGACTTTATACCGAATACGTCATTTTTCAGATCTTTCAGGAGATTTATTCTGTTACTATCCCTGTCATATCGTCCGAGAGCTTTTTTATTTGTAGGAGTTCCGACTGTGATATATTGATTGGTATAGTAGGAAACATTAACCGGTTCATGATAGCCTTTTTCGTAAAACATGGCCATTTCTTCATCACTTATCTGGCAGAAATCTTCTCCTGTATAGAGTTCGTCCAGATTAACCTTATCTGCTCTGTAATCTTCCGATTTAAGTCCCAGTGCCTGGGCTTTAACTCTCATGTTAATATCTTTTGATACCATGATAACTTTTTTTTCAGGATTATGTTTTTTTATTGCCAGTGCTGTTGCTATGATAAGGTTATCATGATTTGCCTGAAAACCTGCCGGTAACAGGTCAAAATTATTGGATTTTATGGCTATTTTTAATATGCCGTCTTTACCGAGAGGAACACCTTCTTCGATATTTCCCTGTTCTCTGAGTTTATCGATATTTTTTATTACCACCCGGGCGTTACGGTTGACTTCCTGTGAGCCTCTTTTGAAATTATCCACCTCATCCAGAACGATAATAGGAAGGACTATTTCATTATCCTGAAAAGAGAACAGAGCCTGAGGATTGTGAAGCAGAACACTTGTATCCAGAACGTAGATTTTTCTGTCACTCATATTATTTATTGTTTCATCTCCTTAAAATATTTGATTCGTGACGCGTGACGCGTGACGCGTGACGCGAAGATGACCCTGAATATTATATTCTATAAGGATTTTAACTCATAAACAGGTAAAGTGTCAAGCAATAAGAGGTTTTTAAAATTCCGGTAATCATAAATTCCGGTCAAACAGGTAAACTGTCAGGCAATAAGAGGTTTAAACCAGGATTTACGCATTTTGTCATTGCGAGAAGTGAAGCGACGAAATAATTCCAATGGTTTCTCTTGTAATGACGGGATTGCTTCGCTTCGCTCGCAATGACAGGATTATCCATATTTTTTGGGTACCAATTTACCTGTTACGGTACTAAGGAATATAAACCCGTCACGCGTTACGCGTAACGATTCTCATATAAATACACGTCATCAATCTGTGTAATCCGTGTAATCTATTTAATCTGTGATCTGTTTTTTTGTTTACATTTTGTTAACAATAATCTCTTTAAATATAGAGAATTTAATGTTATTATATAAATGATAATTTAGCGGAAATATATTTTTTATATATATAAAGTCAATAGAAAGGAGAAAGAACTATGAATATAAGTGACATTGGTAAATCAATGACATCCGGCAGGATCGAGAAAAAAGCCCCTCCGAAGAAGAAAAAAGAAGCAGAAGAAACAAAAGATTCTGTACAACTCGGAACCGGACTGGTCACACCGGAAATGCCTAAGATGGAAGATATTAAAGAAACAAAGGCAGAGACTGAGCCGGAAGAAAAGAAAGCTGCAGGCAGCGGCAAAAGCAAAGAGGGAATAAATTTAAAATTCATCCATATGAATGACTACCATGGTTATGTGGAGGAACTCGATAAAGCAGAAGGTCAGGAGCAGATAATCGGAGGTATAGCAAGGCTTGCAGGAAAGATAAAAGACCTTAAGACTGAAAACCCTCAGGGGACTATAACTCTTGACGGAGGAGATGTATATGACGGAGGTTTTTACAGCAAGGTAACTAAAGGTGAAATAGTAAGTAAACCTCTTGCAGCCATGGGATTTGATGCAAGTGTAATAGGAAACCATGATGTTACATGGGGACTCGATGCCTATGCAACCATAGCAAAAGATATGAACACAGACATACTGGGAGCGGCAAATGTAACAGATCTTTCTCCTGCAGGAGATTTAAAGTTTTTAAAACCTTACAAAATTATTGAAAGAGAGGGTGTTAAAATCGGTATTTTAGGTATTACTACTCCTATGACATCCCTCAGTACTCCTCAGAAGGGTATTATAGAAATAGGAGATCCCAGGCAGGCTACAGAGAGTTTTGTTAAAAAGCTCAGAGATGAAGAAAAAGTTGATATGGTAGTTCTCCTTTCCCATCTCGGCTATAGTGAAGATGTTAAACTGGCAGAAAAGGTAAAAGGCATAGATTTGATAGTAGGGGCCCATTCCCATACAGTAATGCATGATGCTGAAAAAGTGGGAGATGCCATAATTGTTCAGGCAGGCGGAGAAGGTAAGTATGTAGGAGATTTGAATCTGGTATTTGATCCTTCATCTAAAAAAATTGTATCTTATAAAGAAAATTTGATTCCCATAACGGCAGATATAAAGCCTGACCCGGCTGTAACAAAAATCATTGCACCTTATATAGAGAAATATGAGAGTGTAAAAAATGAAGTACTCGGTAAGACCTCTGAAAATCTGGAATTAATATCAAATAAGAGAACAAACCTGTGTAATCTCTTTGTAGATGCCCAGAAAAAGGATTCCGATCTGGCGGTAACCTCCTCTTTCTCTATAAGAAAAGGTATAGAAAAGGGCGATGTAACAACAGGTAAACTCTTCCAGATGTATCCTTTTGACAATGAACTGGTACAGATAAAAGCAAAAGGTGCCACAGTGCTTAAATTCCTTGAAGGTGGTCTCAGATTTGTAGAAGGTGACAAGGACAATTATGCCCTTGTGTCAGGACTTTCCTATGAATTCAATCCCACTCTCCTTGAAGGAAACCGTATTACTTCTGTTACCTTTAAAGGTAAGAAGATGACTCCCCAGGAATTTGCAAAGAAAAATATCACCATGAGTATGGATAATTATACCTATGGAAAATCCTACTTTAAAGAAGGAAAAATGCTCCAGAAATATGGAAGAGTATTCGATGTATTGAAAGATTATATAAAAGAGAATTCTCCTCTTCAGAATATTTCCAAAGAGACATATGCCAAACAGGTTTCCGAAGTTCCTGATCCGGGGCTTGTGGCAAATGTGAAAATAGGAACACTGAGTAAAGATACTGAAACTGCTCCGTCTGACACAAAATTCACCTGTGCGTCTAAATTCTACGGTGATGCCATAAGAGGCGATGCAGATATGTCTTTTGGTTATACTAAATCCATAAGAACAAGATTGCCTGAAGGTGAGATTAACAGAGCCACTCTGAAGAAAATGTATCCCTTTGATAATGAACTTGTCAAGGTAAAGGCATCAGGTAAACAGGTTCTTGATTTTCTTGAATATTTAAGAGGAGACAGGTTCCTTGGTAAAGAACAGGCCCTTTCTTCCGGTATAACATATAAATATGATACATCAAAACCGGAAGGCAAGAGAATTGTTTCTGTTACAGTAGGAGATAAGACCTATGACAGAGCCGAATTTACGAAAGGTTCCTTTACTATCTGCATGGACAGTATGCTTGCAGGTTCAAAATTTAAAGGTGCCGAAACAATCGAAGAAAAAGGTTCTGCCTTTAAAATACTCGAGAATCATTTGAAAGAAAATTCTCCATTACACATACCTCTTCTTCCAAGTCCCGGTACAGATGTGAACCCCAATCCTTCTTCTGCCACTGATAGTGCAAAAGAGCTGGAAAGAAAGAAAAAGATTCTTCAACTCGGCCTCGGAAAGATAAAACCTGAAGAAGTGGGCGAATTCTCTTTAAGTAAAGTGAACACCTTTGTGAATGCACCTGAATTCTTTGCACAGGAAAAAGCCATGATAGACAGGGCAAAGAATGCAGTGGGAGTCACAATGTATACCCTTACAAGAGATGATATGATAGAAGCCCTTACTTCAAAAGCAAAAGAAAAAGTTGCTGTGAGAACCGTTGTAGATCCTCATATTCATACGACACCTGATAAAATGCTTGAAAGAATGGAAGCACAGAAAAAACTTCTCGAAGGCGGAGTAAGATATGTGGAAGACCCCGGCGATCATATATTCTGCAATCACAGTAAAACTGTAAATGTAGACGGCAAAGAAGCTGCTGTGTCTAAAATAAACATGGCACCTTACTCTGACGAATACCATGACTATGGTGTAACTATAGAAGGCGGAAAAGCAGTAAATGATGTGGAAAACTTCTTCAGCAGTACCTGGCATATGGCAGGGGGCAAACAGCTTAAAGCAAGCCCCAGGAATGATGATGTTGAAGGAGGCGTTCCGGTAAAACTTGTAACCACCAATCCTGATGTGAAATCCTATAATACTCCTTATAATAATATTACAAGGAATTTTACTGAAACCGCCAAATCAGTAAAAGGTCAGTATTTCTCCCTTACATCCAAACCTCTTGTAAACAGGCTGATAGAAATGAAGGAAAAAGATCCTGAAAAATCTGTAAAGATAATGTTAAATGAAGGTATTTTCCTTGAAAATGCCCTTGCACAGCAGCTTGCACAACAGATGATGGACAAAGGTATAGAAGTGAAACTTTATAAAGATGCTCAGGGAAAATTGCATACCCTTCATTCTGCAACTACCAGCTTTGACGGTAATGAAATGACACTCGGAAGTGCCAATACAACCTTCGGAGGATTATTCAGTAACAGAGAAGCAGATGTGAATGTAGTCGGAGTGGATACGATAAAACCATTTGAATCACAGTTTGATGTTGACTGGGAAAGTAATTCCAGAGATATAACTCCTGAAGATCTGAAGCTTGCTTCTCAGGCAGAAGGTGACGATAAAGAAGAAGCAGAAGTGAAAGCATACTATGATGTTCCCTTCTCAGAAGTATCGAAACATCTCGGTATAGAAGAAAAGAGACTTCATGGAGCTCTGAGTAAAATCTATGATATACTCGGTTATTCGGATTTCAATGACAAGAAATCCCTTGAGATAAGACTTGCAGTACAGAAACTCGCTTCCTATGCCTATAAGGATAATAAGGAATTTGATAAGACAATAGACAGGTTCTGCAAGATTTTAACTGTAGAAACAGCCGATATGGCAAATCCTGAAAAAGAGACTACTATGGTAAATAAACTTATAAATGATGCCAGAGAAGCCCTTGGCAGCTATATAGTTCTTAATAATATAGTCATCAATGATCCAGAGGCAAATATTGACGATCTTACAGATAAATTTGTTGCTATGTTCAAGGAAATGAGCAAACCGGGCGGAGAAGTAAATAATACTATGGATGTAAGATCTAAATTTGCAGATATGTATGGAATAGAATAGGGACTGAGACTTACAGGGGCACGGCATAAGTCGTGCCCCTCATTATTAGTCCTGAGGGAGTAAACAATGTTTAAGAATTTAAAAATACTTTATTCGACAAATCTCAGAGGTAATCTGGAACTGGCAGCACAGTACGGAACTCTTATAAAAGAAGGAAGAGTCAAATATGAACCATGTATAGTATTGAATATGGGCAATACATCATGGGGAACAGACGAATGTAATTATTTTAACGGGGAACCTATGTGGAAAGCCATAAAAATAAATGGTTACGATGCAGTTTCTTTAGGACCCGATGATTTTTTACATACATGGAAAAATTTGAAAAAGTTATTACCATCCCTTGGAGTGCCCTGTACTCTGTGTAATCTTTACAGTGTGGAAGAAGATGAAAGAGTAAAAGAAATACCGCCGTATATAATAATAAATAAATATGCAGGTATGAAGATAGGCATTACAGGAGTAATAGATAATCAGATAGAATTTGAAATGGAAAACACGGTGTTTCTTGAACATCCAGATAATTCAGCCATGTGGGCTGTAAAAAAACTCAGAGAAGAAGGGTGCAGTTTTATTATTTTAATGGCCTCTATGAGCCTTGAACGCTGTATGGAAATGGCTCAGAATGTAGAAGGCCTTGATTTGATTATATGCAGTGATGCCAATCAGGATGAGGTGGGAGAGTTATTTACCTTCAGTAACTGTCTTATTTCCTGTGAAAATACAAAGGGAAATAAACTTGCTGTGATTGAAATAGATAAAATGTAAGTTGTGTAAAAACAGTAAATGATGTATTCTCTAAAAAACTGTATTCATATTAGAAAGGGTTATTGTTATGAAGATAAATACATTACATCATGATGTAAACATACCACCTTCAATACCTGTTAAAAAAGATGAAGGAGATATTTCGGTAAAAGATTCTGTAGAACTCTGTTCAGGAAAAAATCAAACAGATATTCAGCAATTGAATTTACAGCAATTTGTTAAAGATAATGTAAAATCTCAACTGGTTAATCTGAAATTTATTCATATAAATGATTTTCATGGTTACAGTGATGAATTCAGAGTGCCTCAGGACGAAGGAATAACAGGGGGGATTAACAGGGTAGCCTCTGAGATAAAAAAACTCAGATGTGAAAACCCTGAAGGAGCTATTACTCTTGACGGCGGAGATATTTATGAAGGAGGCATGTATACCAAGTTTTCTCAGGGGGAGATTGTAAGCAGGTTCTATAAACATATGAAATTTGACGCAGGTGTTATAGGTAATCATGATATGTCCTGGGGACTTGAAGCTTATGCAAAGATAGCCAGAGGGTGCGGTCATGATTTTCTTGGTGCAAATGTGAGAGACAATTCACCTGAAAAACATTTGAGCTTTTTAAAACCTTATAAAGTCATAGAAAAACAGGGAGTAAAGATAGGTATTATAGGGCTTACTACCTTTATGACTTCCGTAGGACCTCCGGGACGTAAAATTGTAGATATAGAAAAACCGGAAGTAACAGCAGAAAAATATATTAAAGAGTTGAAAGAAAAAGAACATGTTGATATGGTAGTTGTACTGTCCCATATGGGAACTGATAACGATGCGGCACTGGCAGAAAAAGTGAAAGGTATAGATATAATTGTAGGTGCACACTGTCATACTGCCCTCAAGGAACCCAGAAAGGCAGGTAATACGATTCTTGTTCAGGCTGGCCATGGAGGACAGTATGTTGGTAATTTAGATATCGTATTTGATAAAGATAATAAAAAAATTGCCTGTTATGAAGGTAAACTCATTCCTGTTACTGCCGAGATACCACCTGATCCTGAAGTGACGAAGTTAACTGCTCCGTATGTAGAGAAATATAAATCTATAAACAGACAGGTTCTGGGAAAAACCGATATAGATCTTCCTTACAGTATGACTAATAGAACTGCTCTTTCCCGGTTTTTTATAGATGCTCAGAAGATGGATTCCGATCTTTCTGCTTCTTCAATGTTCTGTATAAGAGAAGGGATTAATAAAGGTGATATAACTTATGGTGATCTTTTTAATATGTATCCCTTTGATAATGAATTATTACAGGTAAAAACTAAAGGAGAAAGTGTAATCAGTTATCTTGAAAGCGGTCTCAGATTTTACACTCCCGGAAAGGATAGTTCTTCTATGGTCTCTGGATTGACTTATGATTTTAACCCTGACCTTGTAGGAGGACACCGTATAACCTCTGTAACCTTCAAAGGACGTAAATATACAAGGGAAGAATTTGCCCGTTTGAATGTAAATGTCAGCATGGATAATTATACCTATGGAAAAGCATGTTTCAGGAGAGGAACAGTAGAGAAAAATTACGGACCTGTTTTTGACGTATTGAAAGATTATTTAAAGAACATCGGTACACTGAACAATCTGTCCGATAAACCGGAATGTAACGTCGTTTCCGATATACCTGATGAGGCTCTTATTGCAAATATGAAGGCAGGTGAACTTGCAGGAGAACTTACGTATAAACCGAATGTCTTTTGTCCTGCCTTGAAGTTCTACGGAGATGCTATAAAGGGTAAATCTCATATGGCTTTAGGTTTCAGTAATTCTATAAGAGCCGGCTTACCTGCAGGAGAAGTTCTTCAGGGGTCATTGAAACGAATGTATCCCTTTGATAATAAACTTTATACTGTGAACATTCCGGGAAATAAAATACTTTCTTTCCTGGAAAATTCCCTGATTGATAGATATAGAGGAATTGAAAATATCATATCTCCCGGTATAAAATATGAATATGATTCTTCTCTGCCGGAAGGTGAAAGGATAACTTCTATTACTTTAGGAGACAAAACCTTTTCTCCTGCAGAGTTTTTACGGACAGAATTTAATGTTTCAGTAGACAGTTATCTTTACAATTCGAGATTATTAAAAGGATGTAAGATAATAGAACACAGAGGAACTGTATTTGAAGCACTGGGAGATTATATTGAAAGCAATCCTTCAATTCCTTCGGGAGAACTGGCTCCTCCCGGTATAGATATAAATCCTGACACAGCTCAGACAGGTGTAAGCCATGCAGAAAAAGAAAAGGTACGAAAGAGAAGACTTCGTGAACTTTTACGAACTCAGTATCCCGGATACTGTGATGACGCCTTTTTGCAGAAACTTTAGATAGGTGACGCGTCACGCGTTACGCGTCACGAATTTAATGATGCCCCTTTTTGCTGTCAGGCATGGCTGCCCATATCCTTATTGCAAGAATATGACCTGTTATAGAAAAAGGTATTAAAAATAAAGGCCAGTAATGCCAGTTTTTTGTTGTAAGATAGCCGATAGCAGTGCTCTGAAGGGCTGTTCCGAGATATACAAAACCATCAACCAGTCCTACTGCTGTGGCTGCTGCTTTTCTTCCTCCGAAATCTGCCGTCGCTGTCCCCGATAATATACCATGAACACCTATGACACACAGAGATATGAGCACAACTGTTATACCCAGAACAAACTGGTTTGTTGTAAGAACTAAATTCATGACAATTATTCCGAGAAGCATAATAATGTACATAAATACGGCAGATGGCCCTCTCCTGGACTGAAATAATTTATCTGATATAAAACCTGCGGCGAACCCGCCGAAAATACCTGCAAAGCAGAGCAGCAATCCCCAGCTGTCTATGAAGAATTTAGCTCCTTCATATAAGTGTGCCTCCGGACCTTTTTCCATCTGGTTGATAAATATATGGTACCAGTGCATGATACCGTTTCTGAGTATGCCGGAACAGAATTCTATAAAGGCTATAGTCAGAACAGTAGGGTTTGTAAGGAGTTTTTTAAATAATTCCAGTGCTGTGAACTGTTTGTCCATTTCTCCCGATGATGCGTCACCTGTATCGAAATCTTCAAAACCTGCCTGTCCGGGACTGTCTTTTACTATGAATAGATCCATAATAAAAAATATAAATAAAATGCCTGATGGTATAAAAAATACAAACCATGTAGGATCCATTGTTGCATTCGGAGATAACATGAGAGGTCTCATTATATTTTCAAGAACACCGAGAGGTTCTTCCGGTTTTAATTTTGTAGCTCTCACTATCGTGTCTCCCCAGTCGAAAGCAAAATAGAGACCGAGAGAAATAAGTGTTCCGAAAATACCTCCTACAATACCTCTTTCTTTTACATGAAACCAGAAGGAATTAACTTTAACTACTGCTACTGCGCCATAACTCTGAAAATACATATTCAGTGCATATAAAATACTGAATATAACCGTAAGGTTATGACTGTCTATTTTGCCGTTCAATACCATATAGGTAACAATTCCCATAATAAAATTCATTATGGAAGCACCGAGAGAAGCTATAAGTATGGCCTTTCTGCCTCCTATTTTATCTGTAAGAGGTCCGTTTATAAGAAAAGCAAAACCGTATACTAAAGCACCGACTCCGAAGATTGTGCCGAACTGTTCATTTGACATTAACGATCCGAGAGCACTTTTGGAAACAGTAAGGTTGTATCTGCCCATATAGAGAAATGCATAGGTCAATCCCAGAGGAAACCAGTTCAAGAAACATCTTATCCGATAATTTTGGGAATGACCGACAGGATTATTCATAAAATAAATCAGAACAGACACTCCTATAATACATATCATAATGAGATTTGTAACCAGTGAGTTCATAAAAAATAAAACCAACCTTTCAATTAAATAGTGGTATAATTAAATTTATTCAATAAAATTATTTCTTTTTACTGAGGAGTGACGGAATTGTCAGGAACAAAATAGCCAGGACAATCAGACCTGCTCCTATCATTTCAGATGTTTCAGGTGTTCTGTCATGGAAGAAATACATCAATGTGTATGAAGCAAGTACTCCTGCAAGAACACTTGAACAACGGTTAACAGGGACACAGTAAGTATTTTCCCTTTTGTCAAGCAATATGAGTCCCCCGAAAAAACCGGTTCCTGAAGAAAGAAGACCGAGTATAAGGCCGTGGACTACATAGGGGCTGAATATTAAATGTGTAAATCCCATTTGAACTTCATGCATACTTTTTCCGTAATCTATAAAAGCAATAATAATAAGCATAATTAACATAAAGGGGCTTGCAACAAGCTGTTCCTCTACAAAATATCTTGTATTGGCATTTTCTACATCAGATTTTGCTATTTTACTCATAAATCTGAGACGGATAAAATAACCGAAGAGATAAATTCCAACATTAATAGCACAGGCAATAGTAATATTATATCCTCCTTTGTTGGAAAAGGCCACCAGTAAAGAGGTAAAACTTAAAGCCAGACCTACCAGGGAATACCATTTAGGTATTCTTTTGCTCAGAAAATCGACAACAGGCGCTATAATTAATACTCCGCCTCTCATCAATAACATAATAAACACAATAGATACACCTGAAAAGGTATAGGCAAGGGTAGTAGTGGCTATTATAAGACCGCTGCATAAACCTGACATAAAGGTCCATCTGTTAGGGCAGAGTATTTCTACACCAAAGACCTTTCTCCTTCCGGCGTATTGCCACCAGCCTTCTACAGTAAGGAAAAATATCATACCAAGAACAGCACCTATAGCCGAAATGGGAAGTAATTCAAAACTTGGAATTCCTTCTTTCATTCCCGGGAAAAGCCCTTTTGACAGAGCTTTTGTAAGGGCACTGTAAGGCCAGTAACATATAAAATAACCGAAAGCACATCCCCATATGCCAAGAGCAGTAAATGAAAAGATTTTCTTTGTAGCCACTATAATACCTCTTCTCTTTATTAATCGTGACGCGTGACGCGCGGATAGTTTTCCATTTGAGTTAAGCTTATATATTATAAGCTATTATATATTAGACACTTATAGCATAAATCCTTTAAATTGGTGTATTAATATTGTATATTATAGTGTATTTAAAGGAGTGAAAAGTGAAAAAGGACAATTCTCACT
>JBEHWP010000103.1:0-11869 GCA_040217665.1 Vulcanimicrobiota bacterium | reverse complement strand
ACAGGTTTTGACAGAACCCTTGATGTAAATATAAGCCGCCTCCGCCAGAAAATAGAAAAAGATCCTAAAAATCCTGAGTTTATAAAAACGATATGGGGGGTCGGGTATATTTATTCGGGAGGCTAATAATGATTAAAGTATCAAAGCTTTATATTAAAATTTATATTTATTTTCTTGCAGTTGTCCTGTTCCTTGTTGTCATGATCCCAAATATATTATTCAAACTGAATAAAATCCCCCCTCACCTTAAACATACTACTGCGCCAATAGTAAGTACCATAAATTTTGTATTAACATCCTGTAATAGAGAGACCTTTGATGAAGATCTTCATAAAATTGCACGGAAAACAAATTCTATTATAGGGCTTTATGATAGAGATGGGAAGCTTCTTTTAAAAACAGGAGATATACCGGCAAAATTAGATAAAAATACAATTCTGGAAGTCGCCAGAGATAGTATTTCTGTGTTTTTTGTAAATGACAGACCTTTTCTGGTTTTCCCCGTTAATAATTCTCATTTCCCTTATGCCAGTATAGCAACTGAGGAACGTCATATGCTGGATATGTTTACAATTTTAATATTACTCGGTATAAGTATATCTCTTTCCATACTGGTTTATCCCCTCACCAGATATCTTACAAAACCTCTTGAAGAAATAACAAAAAAGGCCATTAAAATTTCAGAAGGAGATTTTTCTGCCATTGATACGGATTTTCGTCAGAAAAGCGGTGATGAAATAGCCAGACTTACGGAAGCTTTTTACCATATGGCCTATGAACTGTCTCTTATGATAGAAAGTAAAAAAGAACTTATATCGGATATATCTCATGAACTGGGTTCCCCTCTGAGCAGGATGCAGGTTTCGCTGGATATAATAGAAGATGATTTAAAGAATAATCAATTACCTGATAAAGATGTTGTAGAGAAACTGTCCAGAAATATCAAGGAAATGTCCAGGCTGCTGAAAGAGTTGCTGGACCTGTCCAGAATAGATACAGGTTATGTATTAAAGAAAGAAAAGTTTGACATAGAGGAACTTATTTCTGTTATTATACAGAAATTTCAGCTATTACTGGAGAAGAAGAAGCTCAGGGTAGAAATTGTTAATAACGATCATATTCCGGAAATATATGCCGATAAAAGCAGATTATCCAGGGTTTTCGAAAATCTTCTTTTAAACGCAATAGAATATTCCAATTCCGGCGGACTTATTGCTATTACCATAAAAAAGGAAGAGGAAGAGCATTTTTCTGTTACCATAAAAGACGACGGGCCGGGAATAAAGAAAGAAAACAGAGAAAAAATCTTTACTGCTTTTTTCAGAGAAGATGCCTCAAGAACAAGAGAAACAGGCGGCACGGGACTGGGACTCGCAATTGTAAAAAAAATAATAATGCTCCATGGAGGAAAAATATGGCTTGCAAATCCCGATGAGAAAGGTGCACAGATAACTTTTAGAATTTAACCGGACTCACGTGTTACGCGTCACGATATAAGCTGTCACTATAATGTAGTTATTTCCTGACTGATCCTTAGTACTGCAAGAAAAATAACTCCGGCAAATTATTAGAACGATTGTATCCTCGCGTCACGCATTACGCATTACGCATTACGATATAAACTTTAACTATGCAGCATGATGCAATCTGTAACATATATAGACGCAGCAGTTTAGATTTTTTTCGGAGGAGCACCGGGTAACCGGATTTGATCCGGTTAATATTTAGGACAAGACTTTTTAGAATTACTCTAGAAACTTTTTGGGTACTATTTTACCTGTCTCGGTACTTAGCTTCATATATAAAATTTGTTAGAATTTGTTAGAATTTGTTAGAATTTCGTAAAACTTCCTTTATAATTTTGTTTTACAATAAACGATGAAAGAGAAGAAAATCTCAGATAACTTCAGACATAAAAAGGAGGATTTTATTATGTTAGGCCCAATTGGCGGAAATAATTTAAATTCACAGATCGGCGGAAATAATTCCATATCTCAGTTACAACAGATTGGTAACAATCAGGGACAGAATGTATCAAATGACCAGATGGCAGAAAAAATGGCATCAGACCATTCACTGGAAGAATTACAGAGTGAATATAAGAGCCTGTCAGGTGGTAGCGGTAGCGTAATCGGTAATGCTAAAGGAACAGGCGGAACCGCCGGCGGTCCGCCACAAATGGATAACAATACAAAATTGGATATAATTCAAAAGGCTCTGGTAATAAAACAGCAGGGTGGAAATAATGACATTACTCAACTGTCAACCGATTCAAAGAATGACGGAACTACAGGGGATACCAATCATGTTTCGGCTTTTTCTAACTCTATGCAGGATATTGCCAATCAGTGATTGGAGTAAGTGAATAGTGAACAAGGAGGAACTTCACCATGCCTGACAGACATGAGGAAAGCATTAAATTATCAGGAACAATCGATAAAGGGTTTCTGAAAAAGGAACGTAATAAATTCAGGAAGCCTATGAGGGAAATTAATATAATCGGAGAAGAAAAGCACAGTAATTTTCATCATACGCCTCATGATGATATGATGAAATTTATGACAGGTAATGTATCGACAGCTTCTTGTTCGGAAATAGATGCAATTACCGGTATTATGACTAAAAAACAGAAAGAACAGGAACTTGACAGAGAGGAAGAAGCAAAGCTTTCCTCTTTTAGAGGAAGATTGAAGTCTGTTTTAAATTGCACTACTGCAGGACAGGATTATTTGAAAGGGAAGTATCAGAGTTTTTAGATATATGATTACAGAAAAGGATAAAACAGTACCTAAAAATATAATTTTTTGCCCTTTTATGAGAGATCACTGGTGTGATTGCTATTGTACTGACATGACAGGAATGGATATAAATTCAATTTTTTATTACTGTATCGAACATTTTGACGAATGTGATGGTTATAAAAAAACAAAGTCTATTTATAAACTGGATTAAGATTTATGTGAATAAATTATGAAGGTAAAACGAAGCAATTGTAATTGCTTCGTTTTACTATTGGAATTTACTTTTCCATTCTTTTGAATACACCGCATCCATCCCTGTTGAGTATATCCAGAGTAAGAACTGTAGCTTTAAGTGTATAATCTGTCTGAAATGTAGCAAAACCTTCTGTATTATGACCCCATAAAGATAGGGTAAATATATCCCTGTCCCAGTGTTTCAGAAATACATTCATTTTCTTCGGCCCTATTGTTATAATAAGTCCTTTATCTTTTTCGGAAACAGTAATTTCTCCGTATATATTATTACTGTATGTACCTGTATAATGTTTAAGCTCCATGGGAGGTAATGGATTTTTCGGAGCTACAGGAGCATTTGCAGGGTCTTCATTTTTTTTCTCCTGTTCAAGATATTCACTGCTCCAGTCACGTTCAGGTCTGTCAAAATACATATCGAAGAACCTGTATGCAAGGGAATCCGGAAGTTCTGTATCTGCAAGATTTGAAAGAACTACAATCCCGATTTTTGCCTCAGGCACTATGGCTATCATAGTTTTAAATCCTGAAGTTCCTCCATTATGCCATACAATATCACATGGTGTATTTTCCCTGTAGATCCACCCCTGGCAGTAAGATTGGAGTGGTTGATTCTTCATTGTAGGTGCAAACGTTTTAGGCGTATGCATAAAGGTCATATTTTCTTC
The DNA here is from genome assembly GCA_040217665.1 of Vulcanimicrobiota bacterium. Lineage (GTDB taxonomy): Bacteria > Vulcanimicrobiota > SpSt-956 > SpSt-956 > JAKJGF01 > CALARM01. The sequence goes on along the minus strand of JBEHWP010000103.1, from coordinate 8,208 downwards.
ACTTATGATGGATTTACCCTGGAATGTTCCGTTGTTTACCTGAAAAGTAAGCCATTTTGCCATATCAGTGATGTCCGAGTTTATACCTCCTGCGGGGCCATAGGTATAAGTCCAGTGAATATAAGGCCAGTCCATAGGAAGAGCAGTCACTTTACCATTTATTTTTGTATGTATGAAAGCTGCATTTTTACCTTCTGTGTAGGATTTCATATCTGTAGAGCTGTTATTCATGCCAAGGGGATTGAAAATTCTTTCTTTAATATTTTCTTCCCAGCTTTTACCTGATAGTTTTTCTACGAGTTCTGCAGCTACAAGCCAGAGGTTGTTCACATATGAAAAATCAGCACGAAAACTGCCGACAGGTTTTATATTGCGAATATTATGAATTATATACTGACGGTCATAACCGAAGGAGGCCAGAGCGTCTGCAGCATATGTAGCCATACCGCTGCGCTGTGCCATAAGGTCTGTAACATTAAATTCCCCTGTAACCCATGGATCATACATCCTGAAATCAGGAAGATAATTTATGACTTTATCATCCCATCTGACTTTCCCTTCATCTACCATCATAGCCACAAGGGCTGACGTAAAAGCCTTTGACGTAGAACCTATCTGAAAAAGTGTATCTTCCGTTACTGCATCACTTTTCCCTGCTTCCCTGACTCCGAAGGTTTTTTTGTATATTATCTCATTACCTCTGACAATGGCTATGGCCATGCCAGGTACCTGCCAGTCTGTCATACCGGATTTTGCATAGGCTTCGAAATCGGAAAGAATCACTTTGAGTTTTTCACTGTCAGGGCCTTTCGTATAGTCAGAGGCGTAGATTGTTGATGAAATGAGCATAAATACTATGGAGAAAAGCATTAGAAAAAATAATTTGTGTTTCATATTTACCAATCCTTTCTTTCTTAATTTATCTATGTTATGATATTATAACATATGTAAATTAAGAATAAACCCCTCCCTAAAAAAAAATAAATAAAAGGAGAGATATCTATGGGTACTTTAAAATTTGCAGAGCCTGATATGATCTATATAGAAGGCGGTACATTTGAAATGGGTAGCAATAATGGAAAAAATGACGAAAAACCTGTTCATAGAGTAACATTGAATAGTTTTTATATAGGAAGGTATGAAGTAACTAACAGGGAGTATAGTGTGTATAATCCAGGTCATAAGGGGTATAGTTCCAAACCTGATTGTCCGGTAGAATGCGTGAGCTGGAATGATGCTACAGATTACTGCAAATGGTTAAGTAAAAATACAGGAAAGAATTATCGTTTACCTACAGAGGCAGAATGGGAATATGCCTGTCGTGGTGGAACTACTACTGAATACTACTGGGGCGATAACATGGACGATTCTTATTGCTGGTACATTAATAATTCTTCTGGAAAAATTCATCCAGTTGGTAAGAAAAAACCTAATCCCCTGGGATTATATGATATGAGCGGAAATGTATGGGAATGGTGCAGTGACTGGTATGATGTAAATTACTACAGTATAAGTCCATCTACTAATCCAACAGGATCTGTACCAAGATCTCTAAGAGTTTCTCGAGGCGGCAGCTGGGATAATAATGCCGAAACATGCCGTTCAGCCAATCGTTTCGGTGGTTCACAGACTAACCGCGATAGTTATCTTGGGTTCCGTCTTGTTAAGGCAGAATAATTATTAACGGTTTTTCTTTAACTATATTTTTCAGAATTTTTAAAAATCGTTACTCTGTAGGGCCTTGCGCCCCTGTAAGGTGGCATAAGGCTTTTGAAGAAAAATGCAAACGTATAGTGTGTAATTATATATCAAAAAGAGGAAAAACCTTGAAGAAAAATATAGCTTATTTTATTATATCTGTTAAATGTACTTTTTTATCAAAAGCTTTTATGATTTTCCCACTGTAAAATTGACTGTTTTCATTCTTCTTTCACCTTACCTCATAGAGTTTTTACTTACTGACCTGAGCGTAAGTATGAATCGTTCTAATAATTTGCCGGAGTTATTTTTCTTACAGTACCAAGTAACAATAGCCATGGTAACAGAGTATTATATGGGATTTCTGGTAAATGCAGGATTTTTTCTTTATAGTAAAGAAGTATTCACCATATCTACATAAGGAGTAATACTATGAGTATTGAAGCAGCTAAAGCATTCATTGAAAGAATGAAGACAGATGAGGATTTTGCAAAAAAAGTAGCAGCATGCAAAGATGCAGAGACGAGGAAGGCTTTTGTGAAGAATGAAGGTTTCGAATTTACCCTTGAAGAATTAACTTCTTACAGGAGTGAACTGACAGATGATCAGCTGGGAAGCATGTACGGAGGGACAGGTGGCTTCTGCTTCACAGACCTTTGTAAGTGTATTACAGTTACCATGGTTGAGGTTTCTTTGTAGTTTTAAATGCAAGAATAGATCTAAATACGATTCCGTTGCTATTACTAAATCTGGATTAGGGAGCAACCGGACAATACGAATAATATTTACTTTTTCACTGCTATCGCTTATAATCAGGATGTGGGAAATGTGGGGCATGGTACAGTTTATGCTTTTGCTTTGTCATGAAAACTTTTATATTTAGAAAGGAACTGTTTTTATGGAGGAAACTTATAAAATTACCCTCTCTGACGATAGAATTATTGAAGTGAAAAAAAATACTACCCTTCTGGATATAGCAAAACAATCTTTCTTATGTCCTGAAAGGCAATTTCTGGGTGCTCTTGTAGATAACAGCATAAGAGATCTCTGGGAAATGCCTGATAAAGATTGTAACGTCAGTTTTGTAGATATTACTTATCCTGATGGTTCAAAGATTTATGTGAGAGGTTTATCTATGATTCTGGCAAAAGCTAATCATGAACTGTTTCCTGGCAGACATCTTAAGATAGTCCACTCTCTTTCCAAAGGCCTTCACTGCAGATGGGATTGTGCAATACCTATGAAAAGCTCTGATCTCGCTGCACTTACGGAGAAGATGAATGAAATTATTAAAAAAGATATCCCATTTACAGGGAAAGTCATAAAAAAAGAAGAAGCTTCGGAAATTTTCGAAAAAATGAATAAAACGGATAAAGTGGCTCTTATAAAATTTCGTAAAAAAGATTATATAAGAGTTTATTTCTGTGATGATTATCCTGATTATTTCTTTGGACGTCTTCCTCCATGTACAGGTGTTGTAGATAAGTTTGAACTGATTCTCTGTCCTCCCGGTTTGATTTTACGCTATCCAAATCATTACAGCCCTGATAGAATACCGGTTTTCGAACCACAGTTCCAGCATGCCAGTATTTATAAAGAGTACAGACGATGGGGTGAAATTCTGGAAGTCTTTGATGTGTCGTCTCTGAATTCTATAATTATGAAGGGAGAAATCAATGATCTTATTCTTATAGCGGAAGCACTTCATGAAAAAAAGATTGCAGCCATTGCGGATCAGATAAAAAATAACAGGGATAGATTAAGGGTAATTCTTATAGCAGGTCCTTCTTCTTCAGGTAAAACCACCTTCGCCCAGAGATTGATGGTTCAGCTCAAGGTTAACGGCCTTAAGCCTGTTGCCATTTCTCTTGATGATTATTATCTTGATAATGATAAAACCCCGAAAGATGAACAGGGAAAACCTGATCTGGACCATATAAATGCTATAGATTTACACCTTTTTAATGATCATCTTGAAAGACTCCTTGCAGGAGAAAAGGTATTGAGACCCAGATTTGATTTTAAAAAAGGACAGCGCAGTGCCGATACAAAAGAATTGAAGGTACCGCCAAACAGTATTCTTATAGTAGAGGGAATTCATGGATTAAATCCACTGATGAGCGAATCCATTCATCCTGATAATAAATATAAAATATATGTAAGTCCTCTTACACAGCTCAATCTGGATAATCATAACAGAATTCCTACAACAGACAACAGAATAATAAGAAGAATTGTAAGAGACAGTCAGTTCAGAAATTATACTGCTTTTCAGACAATACACAACTGGCCAATGGTAAGAAGGGGCGAAGAGCGTTTTATCTTTCCTTTCCAGGAAGAAGCACACATTATGTTTAATTCTGTCCTCATATATGAACTCGGTGTACTCAAGTCATTTGTAGAACCGCTTCTTCTGGAAATCCCGAAATCTCTTCCCGAATATGCGGAAGCAAAGAGAATTTTAAGTTTTACAGGAAATTTTTTACCTATAGGAACAGACATGATTCCGGCTAATTCTATTTTAAGGGAATTTATAGGTGCTACATGCTTTTCCCATTGAACAGTGACGGGAGGAACAATTAACCGGTGAACGTTGATTTTAAACAGAAGGGAGTAATTTTATGACAGATTTTATAGTAATATATGTGACAGTTTCATCTATGGAAGAAGCAAAGAAAATATCTTATTCTCTTGTGGAAAGCAAACTTGCTCCATGTGCAAATATTGTTCCTTCTATAACGTCTATTTATAAATGGCAGGAAAAAATCTGTGAAGATCAGGAATGTTTACTTATTATAAAAACAAAGAAAGAACTTTTTCCGGCTCTTCAGGAAAAAGTTAAATCTCTTCACAGTTATACTGTGCCGGAGATAATAGCTTTACCGATACTTGAAGGCTCTAAAAGTTATCTTGACTGGATTAAGGATGAAACAGTAACCGGGTAACGTGTTATGCCCCTGATAAAGTGATATAAGAGAAAGGGAGATGAATGAAATGATAGAGAATAAATTTGTAATCAGAGGAAATACACTTGAACTCAGGGAAAGAGTCAGAGACGATCTGGCAAGGGAATTATTGTGGAAAAAAGATAAAGAAGTCTGTTATCTTGAAGGACTTCTTCATGAAGGCTACAAAATTCCTGATTATGATATAACGGAATGGGACAATATTTCTCATACAGATGAATTTAACAGAGACAAACTTGTTCTGTCTATTTATACTCAAGAAAATCATATAGGTGCAACAGGTTTTTTCCCTGACTCAAATGATATAAGTTCGGGAGAAGTGGGAATAATAATCGGTCCTCATGACTGCCGCGGAAAGGGATATGGCATTGAAGCACTGAAACTTTTTATAAATTATCTCTTTGAAGCAAAAAAAGTAAAAAGACTCTACGGAGTAGTTTATAAATTTAATGAAAGAGCTTATAAAACTGCTTTAAAGGCAGGCTTTACGGAAATAAATGTCATAAGTAAATATCATCCTGAATACGGTTTTTATGAACAATCTTTTCTGGAATTGAAATCATGAATGTGCTAAGGACTGCAAGAAAAATAACTACGGCCCGTTACGGGGCACGATTAACTGATAAAATAGTTTTTGCTATTAATTCTGCTGCATCAGGCTTTGCCAGAGAAGTAGCTTTTTTAGACATGTGTTCCAGTTTCTCTCTGTCTGTAATCAGGTCTTTAATAGTTTTTAAAATCAGATCTTTTGTCAGAAGGGATTGTTCTATTATAATACCGGCACCATGTTGCTCAATTACTCTTGCATTTTTCATCTGATGATTATTGGCTGCCCCTGGCAGTGGTATTATGATTGATGGCTTTTTTAACACTGTGAGTTCACTGAGAGTATTGGCGCCACCTCTTGTAAGAACAAGATCGGCGCTCTGTAAAGCCAGGGGCATATCATCTGTAATAAAGGAAAATAATTTATAATTTTTTTTCAGATTTTCCGGTAATTTCTCTCTTTCCTCACAGAGAGAAGGATAATCCAGTTCTCCCGATTGATGAAGAATCTGAACAGAGGGAAGAAGATCATTTAATATATCTTTTACGGCATTATTTATTGCTCTTGCACCCTGGCTTCCTCCTGTGACAAAAAGAACAGGTCTTTCAGGATCAAATCCGAAATGTTTCACTCCTTCATTTTTTTCTGTAACTGCTATTTTCATAATAGCCGGATTTATAGGACTTCCCGTATATTTCCCTTTTTTTTGAACCTCTGCCGGATAATTGTCTTCTGGAAAACCCAGTGAAATAACTTTAAGAAATCTCAGAAGAATTTTATTGGAAAGACCTATTACGGTATCGGATTCATGGGCTATGACAGGAATTCTGAGAATCCCTCCTGCCAGTCCTACCGGTACTGTTACATATCCGCCTTTGGCGAATATTACATCAGGCTTGAAACTTCTTATAATATTCAACGACTGAAAAAAACCGGCACCTACTTTAAACATATCGGTGAAATTTTCCAGAGAAAAATATCTTCGCAATTTCCCGCAATGAATGCCTCTGAATGTTATACCCCTGGCCGGTACTATCCTGGCTTCCATGCCTGTTACTGAACCTACATAGAGAACCTCTATATCTTCAAGTTCCTTTAATTTATTTATTACAGACAGAGTCGGTATAATATGTCCCCCTGTCCCTCCGCCTGTAGCAATGATTTTTACTGGCTTCATAAGTTAAAATTTTAAACCTGTATTTGTTGCAAAATTATAAAACTGCACAATCATTCTTGCACGCCATTCCGGAAAGGTAATACTAATATCGTCATAGGAAGGCAGCATATAACCGTTAATCTTCTCGAATTTCTGTTCAGCCCTTACATAGCCTCCCGATGCATATTTGAGTATAACTTTATTTGACGTATAATGTTCTGCATGAATCCAAAATCTTGCTTCCTGAAGATTATCTTTTTTATCCAGAGCAGTGCTTTTTATAACATAATAGGGCTCTCCCTGTATAAATTCTGTCATTGCAATAGAGTGGGAAAACTTTTTTCTGTCAATAAGTTCCTGTATGGATTTATCTGTTATAATTTCTTTATGTTCTCCGAGAAAACTTGGTAGTCCTTCCAGGACAAATTTAACTCTGTCAGGGAGAATACATGATAGTTTTCCCTTTACATTGAGATGAATATCTCTTGAACTGGCATTCACATTGAATTCACTTGTGTAATCACGAAGCCCTGAAAGGGAACCGTCTACTCTGCGCCATAGTTCATCGCCTGTCATATTGGAATCAAATTTGAATTCTTTACAGAATACGGGAGAAGCAACAATAAACAGGAAAAGCAACATAACAGAAGAGTATAGAAAATTTCTGGTCATTACATAAACACTCCTTTAAATGATAATAACAGGTATGACCGAAGCGGTCACAACTAAAGTGATCTTATTATCAGATATTACAATTTCTATGCCTAATTTTAATTATGAGATAAAATTTTTATAAAATTTTATTCCTGATTTTCTATACCCTCTATTGATATATCTATTCTTCCTTTATCTCTATAGGTTATTCCCTTCCCAAGATAACCGTCCGGATCTGTTTTATTATTGGACATTGATTCGAAATCTTTTAAAGTATTTTCTGTATCTTTCATTAAATAGCTTATACATCCGAGTCCGTAAAGATATTTTTCCGAGGTAGGACTTAATTTTACTGCATGGGAAAACTCTTTTAAAGCACTGTCATAGTTGCCGAGTTTAAAATATACACAGGCAAGATTATAATGATATTTCCCGTTTGACGGAGATATTTCTATCGATTTCATAAATTTTTCCTGTGCTTTATTGAAATCACCTTTAATATAATAAAGACACCCAGGATTATAGTAAGCCGATGCTTCTTTCGGCTGAAGTTTTACTATTTTTTCAAAGTGAACAAGGGCATTATTAAATTCTTTTCTTAAATAATATATTGAGGCAAGTCTTCTGTGAACTTTTACTCTGTAAGGATCTATACCTATGGCTTTACTGTAATAACTGGCTGCTCTGGAGAAAATTCCGTATTTATAAAAAACATCTGCCACTGCAAGACATGTTTCCAGATTGTCCGGTTCCAGAAGGAAGGATTTATCCAGATAATCCATTCCTTTGTTTATTTCATTTTTTTCCAGATAGAACATGCCCAGGCGACAGAGAAGTTTCGGAGAAACCTGTGGCAGTATTTTCATAGCTTCTTCGAGTTCTGTAATTGCTTCCGACATTTTACCCTGGCTGTGGTAAATATCAGAAAGATTATAATAAGGAGTCACATCGTCAGGAGAAAGTTTTTTTATTTTTTTCCAGATATTTATTGATTTCCCTTTTTCTCCTGCTGTTAGATATAGATCTGCCAGTTTGTAAAGGTATAATAATCTGTATGGCTGAAGAGATACTGCTTTTTCAATTACAGCAATAGATTGCCCTGTTTTACCCTGTTTTTTTAAAATCTGTGATTTGTAAAAAAGGGCCTGATGATTTTTCGGTTCCTCTGAAAGAACTTTATCGAATGC
>JBEHWP010000102.1:0-11911 GCA_040217665.1 Vulcanimicrobiota bacterium | reverse complement strand
AGGTATAACAAATGCAAGGGTAAGAGTTGTACTGCCCGATGAAAGTCTTTTTGAAGAAGACAAACAGCCTGCAAAAGCAACTGTTATGATAGAAACAAGAAATGGTTACAATGTATCAAAATCTCAGATACAGGGTATTATCAATTTAGTTTCCGGTTCAGTAGCAAGACTTTCACCGGAAAATGTTCAGGTAGTAGATCAGAGAGGAGTTACTCTTTCATCTCTCGTAGCATCAGAAGAAGATCCTTTCGGTATGCCTACCTCAGGCACACAGATGCAGAGACAGAAAGAATTTGATAAAGAGCTTACAGACAGAGCACAATCACTCCTGGACAGAACTCTGGGAGCGGGTGAAGCTGCAGTAGAAGTCAAGACAAGTCTTAATTTTGATCAGCAGAAAACCACTATGAAAGTCTATGGTAATCCCGGAGGAGGAACTAACACTGGCATGGCAGTTTCGTCGAGTGACTCTGAAACCAGTGCAGGTGGTGGTGGTAATGAAGGTTATATTACTATAGGCGGAAGAACTGTAGGAGTAAATCATGCAGGAGGAGTTCAGCCTGTAGGCGGCGGAGATCAGGTAGTAGCATCAAACAGCGGTGTTTATGTTCTCAGTGAAGCAGTAAGAACGGAAACTTACAACAATAAAGGCGGAGAAAGCGGAGTTGCCCCATCCGGCGGCAGCGGCGGTAAAAAAGGTTCTGACTATATAAGTACAGACAAACAGACCAATTATGTAATCAACGAAAGAAATGTTGAAACAATACAGGCCCCCGGTCAGGTAGAAAGAATAACAGTTGCTCTTATGCTTAACAATCAGCCTGAGAACAGAGTCGATCAGATAAAGAATGCAGTGGCTGCTTCTGTAGGACTCGATCAGAGCAGAGGAGATGTAGTAAGTGTAAGTAATTTCCCCTTCAAAACCTCTGAATACGATATTATGCGTAAAGAGATGTTAAGTGCTCCAGTGGGAGAAAGACCCGGCAACAAAGCCAGTCTCCCTGCAGTAAACAAAGCAGTCTTTGCATGGGCAGCAGCAGGAACAGTACTTATTATGTTAGTAATATTTGCAATGTTCCTTGCAAAACAGAAGAAGAGCAATAAGGAGAAAATGCAACTCCATCTCACAGCAGGTCCCGGCTCATCAATCAATCCTATTTCCGATCTGTTAAGTGACAAGAGCGGCAGAACTGTAGCACCATCAACCAATACTACAGTATCATGTGATCAGCTTACCAGAATGGCAAAAGAAAAGCCGAACAAGGTAGCTGAATTATTAAAGACATCATGGATGTCAGAGAAATAGCAAGGAAGTGTTTATATAGTGGGATTAAATCTCAGTGCAAAGCAGAAAACAGCAATTCTTATAGTATCTCTCCCTCCGGAGGTATCGACTCAGATTATGAGGGAATTCTCTCCGGAGCAGACCCAGGAGATAAGTGCAGAAATTGCAAAGCTACCAAACATATCTTCTGATGTAAGAAATGCTGTTATAGATGAGTTTTTCTCCCGTTCTTCTGCTCCATCGGATATGATGGCAACCAATATAATGGGAGGCGGAGCTGCTACAAGCTTCGCCGAACAGGTCCTTAAGGAAGGACTGACCGAAGTAGAAGGTAAAGACATAGTCAGTTCCAGTAAAAGACCTCTCGGTTTTCTAAGACAGGTTGAACCGGAAGCTATAGTTTCTCTCTTAAAGAGAGAACATCCTCAGTCGATAGCTCTGGTTCTTTCTTATTTGGAGGCAAAACAGGCGTCAGATGTACTCAGACGTTTATCTGCCAGCCTCCAGACTGAAGTAGCAAGAAGACTGGCTGAAATACAGAAAGTCGATCCCGATGTACTGGTTGAAATAGAAAGTCTGTTACAGAACAGACTGAAGTTCCTTATAGATGGAGGGGGAGATTACGGCGAAGCTGACGGAAGAGAAGTATTATTAAATATCCTCAGCAAAGCAGATAAGAGTACAGAAGAGAGAATTCTTACAGGACTTACAAGAAAGAATCCCGGACTCGTAAGGGATTTGAAAAGAAAACTCTGTGATTTTGATGATCTGCAGCATATAAATGATGAAGGACTGAGAGAAGTAATTCGTCTTGCAGATACGAGAGATTTAATTTTAGCACTGAAAGGAGCAGATCCGCAGATAGTAAAACGGGTATATAGATGTATGGCTCCTGAAGCGGCGAAAGCCCTTAAAGAAGATATGGATGCTCTCCCTTCCGGAAGGGTTGATGAAGATCAGGTGAGAGCTGCACAGCAGGAAATAAGGAATATACTCAGAAATTTAGTATCACTCGGAAAAGTAAGGATTGCTTCTTAATTAAAATAAAGGCGGTCAGGTGGTTGGATTCTGACCACCTGACCGCCTCTATTTTTACGTGAGGTTTATTTATGAATAATAATATGAACAATCAGAAAAAGATAATAAAATTTACAAAACCCGCTTCAAATCCTCTTGTAATAGGAACAGGAGGGGGAATTAAAACTGTAAAAAAAGAAACTCCTCCGCCCCAGCACAGGGGACAGTTGATTATAGGTGCTAAAGGAGTGGTAAAACCTGCTGAAATGCCTCAGTCACAGCAGATGGAAATAAAAGAAGAACCTGTTCACGATAGACCACAACAGGTTCAGCCTCAAATACAGACTATGGCCATGGGCCATGACGGCGATGCGCCCCCTTCTGCCCAGGCCCCCGGCAATCAGGGAGTAGATCCTCTTGCTGCCAGAACAATCAGGATAGAAAAAGTGGCAGAAGAAAAGATGACAAGAGCGGAGCAGATGCTTGAAGAAGCATTATCAAAAGAAAAATATGCCAATCAGCAGCTGGAAGAAGCTCAGATTAAAGGAAAAGAAATAATAAAAGAAGCACAGGCCAAGGCGAAAAAATTGATAGAAGATGCAAAACAGTACTGTCAGCAGCTTCAGGCAACTTCAGAAAGAGAAGGATTTGAACAGGGAAAAAATTTAGGTATTGAAGCAGGAAAGCAGGAAGCAGGAGCCATGATGCAGCAGGCTATGGCTCTTATAAATCGCATACTGGAAGAAAGAAGAAAAGTATATGAACAGATAGAACCGCAGGTTGCTGATCTTGCTTTAAAAATTGCTGAAAAAATAATCAATACTGAAGTAACACTTAATAATGAAATAGTTTTAAATCTGATAAAATCAAACCTGGATAAAATAAAAGACAGAGAAGAAATTATAGTACGTGTAAGCCAGGATGATTTTCCCTATGTAAAAGAACATGAAGATGAACTGAGAAAAATACTTGAAGGAGTAAAGAAATTTCGTATAGAAGCAGATGGTGTTGTAGATAAAGGAGGTTGCATGCTGGAAACCAATCTCGGTAACCTGGACAGCAGAATAGAATTTCAACTGGAAATCATGAAGAGAGCTTTTGAACAGCAAATGAACGGATGAAAAGGGAAAAGGGATATGGTAACAGGTCATTGAAAAAAAGGAGGAGATTATAATGGATATACTTGAAAATTTAACACCTCCGGAAATAAATCTGAAAAAATATTATGATGTTGTAAATGATACAGTTCTGGTAAAAGAACATGGAAAGGTACAGCAGATTGTCGGTATAGTTATAGAATCAGAAGGTCCGGGAGGAAATGTAGGGGAAATATGTTATATTTATCCTAAAGACAAAAGCAAACCCCCTTTGAGGTCAGAGATCGTAGGTTTCAAGGGAGGCAGAGTATTACTTATGCCTTACGGAGAACTGACAGGTATAGGTCCGGGATGTGAAGTAAGAGCAACAGGCACAGTATTACAGATAGAAGTAGGAGATCAACTGATTGGCCGTATTATAAACGGTCTGGGAGAACCGATTGACGGTAAAGGTCCTATAAACAGCGGTAAATTTTATCCTATATATAATGATCCTCCAAGCCCATTTGTACGTCCTCCTATTGCTGACCCTCTACCTACAGGATGCAAACTATTCGATGCCTTTCTGACCTTTGGCAAAGGTCAGCGCCAGGGTATATTTGCAGGAAGCGGCGTAGGAAAAAGTACCACTCTTGGTATGATAGCAAGAGAAACTGCTGCCGACATAAACGTACTGACTCTTGTAGGAGAACGTGGCCGTGAGCTTCGAGATTTCGTGGAACATGTTTTAAAAGAAAAAGGTATGGCACGATCTGTTATTGTAGTGTCTACCTCTGACAGACCGGCTCTTGAAAGAATTAAATGCTGTTTTACAGGTACAACTGTATCAGAATATTTCAGGGACCAGGGGAAAGACGTTATGATGATGTTAGATTCTGTCACACGTTTTGCCATGGCACAGCGTGAAATAGGACTTGCAGTAGGTGAACCGCCTGCTACAAAAGGTTATACTCCTTCTGTATTTGCAATGCTTCCAAAATTGCTTGAACGTCCGGGCACAGCCCCTGTAGGAACAATTACTGCCCTTTACACAGTCCTCGTAGACGGTGATGATATGGATGAACCCATAGCAGACTGCGTACGTTCCATTCTGGACGGTCATATTGAATTAAAAAGAAAACTTGCGGCAAGACAGATATTCCCCTGTATAGACCTTGGGCCCAGTGTAAGCCGTCTCTTTGGTGAAGTAACAACAGAAGTACATAAAAAAGCTGCAGGTGCCTATCGTGAAGCATGGTCACTTTATGAAAACGCAGAAGATCTTATAAGTATCGGCGCCTATAAGCCTGGAGGAAATCTGAAACTGGACTGGGCTGTAAGAAATTTTGACCGTATGGTAGAATTCAGAAAACAGAGAGTAACAGACAGATGTCCCTTTGATGAAACCATACAAAATCTTGCTGAGCTTATGTCTTCAGATGGAAGTCCATGGTATAATAAATAGTGAAGAGTGAAGGGTGAAGAGTGAAGGGTGAAGAGTGAAGGGTGAAGAGTGAAGGGTGAAGGGTGAAGGGTGAAGGGTGAAGGGTGAAGGGTGAAGGGTGAAGGGTGAAGGGAAGACTTATAATTACTTTGCCAGGGTTACATTCACTGCTCACAGTTATTAAATTAAGGAGCTGATAGCTGATCGCTGATAGCCGATAGCTGAAATTATGGGTTTTAAATTTAAAATGCAGAAAATACTCGATCATAAAATAGATATTCTGGATGATGAAAAAAAAGAACTTGCCAGAAGAAACAAGTTATTACAGGAAGCTATTAACAGACTTGAAGAATTAAAACAGATGATAATAAACCTTCAGGGTGAACTGAGAGGCATGTATGTAGGACAGATAAGCCAGAAAACCCTGTCACAGATAGAATTATACAGAGCCCATATAAAAGATATAAGAGAAAGACAGATACCGCAGCAACAGATTGTTATACAGCAGCGTCAACTGGAAGTGGAAGAACAGAAAGAAGTATTAAGACTTGCCCATATGGAAGTAAAAAAATTCGAAAAACTTAAAGAAAAACAGGCAGAAGAACATAAAGCAGAAGTAAAAGCAGAGGAAATAAAAACTACAGATGAGATTGCAGGGATAAAAGCAGCAAGAAAGATGATTATGAAAGAATAAGTAATAAAAAGGTGACTGCAATATTACAAAAAGTTAACATTTCGTTAAAGGTTTTGTAACAAAGGACTGATAAAATTACATTAAAAGATAAATTTTTTTAAAAGGGGGTAAGAGTTATGTCATTTATGGATAGAATACAGAATATTGAGAGCAGGTTCAATTCCATTGAAGCCCGTTTTAATCCTGATGCAGTAAAACAGCAGTCTGTACCTGTGGGACAGGAAGTGCAGGGCCAGCAATCCTTTTCTCAGGTCTATCAGTCTATGATGCAGACAGGAGGAACTCAGGTAAATTACAATCAGATGCAGACGGGATTTAATCCTTCTATAGCTGCCACTACAAGTGCCAATGGCAGTGAAAATCAATATGATCAGTATATCAATGCTGCTGCCAAAAAGTACGGAGTAGATCCGAACCTTATAAAAGGCATTATAAAACAGGAATCTGCCTTCAATCAAAATGCAGTATCTCACTGTGGCGCCCAGGGTCTTATGCAGCTTATGCCCGGAACTGCAAGAGAAGTCGGTGTTCAGGATGCTTTCAATCCTGCCCAGAATATTGACGGAGGAACCAAATATATTCGCAAAATGCTGGACATGTTTGATGGTGATCTGAAGAAAGCCGTAGCCGCTTATAATGCAGGGCCCGGTAATGTTCAGAAATATGGCGGTATTCCTCCTATAGAGGAAACACAAAATTATGTAGTCAAAGTTCTCGGTAATTATTCAAGCTATCGTTCAGGTGGTTAAACTTGAGAATGTAAAATATTCTACGTAAAGCTACAATGAAATACAGAGGTAACAGAGATTTACGCAGAATTTATGACATAGTCAAAAACTCCTGATTTTTTTATAAAAGTTAACATTTCGTTAAAGGTTTTGTAACAAAGGGCTGTTAAAATTACAATGACAGATTAAGTAACCTTAAAAAGGGGGGACATAAAAGTGATAAACAGGGAAATAGGACAGAGATTTGAAGCTTCTCTTGCAGGGTCTTCACAGAAACTGGAGCAGAAAGAAGAAAATACTGATTATAGTTTTGACGATGCTCTGGCTGAAAAAGAGACACAGGCAGATAAAAAAGAAAAAAAAGAAATGGCAGAGCTGGAAATAGAAAGAACAGAATCACAGAGTGAAGTAAATAAAAGGGAACATGAAAAATTCCTGGAAAGACAGAATGTTCTCATAAATACAAATAATTTAGCTTCCAGTCAGCAAATGGCTAATAATATGCCTGTAATGAGAAATCCTGTACATATGCCTGATATGAAACATGGAGCAGCAGGCAATCAGATTGCAAACCAGGGAGAAGTAGGGCTGAAGGATTTGCAGAAACTTATGGCACAGAGAGGAATTACTTTTGCTCAGCTTGACCAGCAGCAATTAGGTAAACTCAGTACAACTCATTCCAAAACAGAAGTAAACAGTTTTCTGAATCAGCTTGCCAAAAAGCTTCGTTATGATGACAAAAACGATCATCTTACAGGAACAGAGTTACTGGGAGACAAAAAAGAGGTAAAAGGTGAGAAGGTAAAAGAGACAGGTAAAAAAGAACAACTCGGAGACAGGAAAGAAGAACTGGAAGCGGCAGCAGAGAATATGGATAAAAAACAGGGTGTGCCATTATCTCAATTCTTTGACCAGGCAAAACTTTCTGAATTCAAACAGGGTTCACCGATGGAACAGCAGATAATAAAACAGATTATGGACAGAATGGAAATTAATACTGAACAGGCAAAATCAGAAGTAGCCATGAAACTGAATCCTGAATATCTCGGAGAAGTCAGACTGAATATGACAGTAGATAAAGAGAAAGGAACTGTTTCAGTTAACTTCAAGACCGGTACCAAAACAGCCAAAAAGGCTCTTGAAGGAAACATGGAAAGTCTTGAAGCAGCTTTCTCTGCAGCAGGACTTAAACTGGATAAATTTGAAGTATCTATTGATGATCAATTAGCCTGATAAAGGCATAAAATATTTAAGGAGGTATTTATTATGGATTATAGTAAAGTAGGGCAACAGATCAGTAACTATCAGAATATGAGTAACCACTATTTTGACATGATGAACCAGGTAACCACAGTAGGTGCAAAGACAACTGACATGAATTTTCAGGAAATGGTTGAAGGTTCAGGAATAAATGCAGTTCAGACTTCCAATCTATCTGTATCCATGAAACAGGGGGTTATAAAAGACACAAAAAATCCGACCCATATGGCAATAGACGGTAACGGATTTTTTGTAGTATCTGACGGAGAACAGACCAAATATACGAGAGCAGGAGAATTTAAATTCAATGAAAACGGAACCCTTGTAACACCGGAAGGATTAAATGTTCAGGGCTTCCAGTTAGATGAAAAAGGTGCAAGAAACGGTGATCCCGTCAATGTAAGTCTCCCCCTCGATCCAAAGACAAAACTCTATGGTGGAAAATATACAGGATTTGAAGTAGATGATACAGGTAAAGTCTATGGATTATCAAAGATTACAAATCCTGTAACAGGACAGACTATAAGCGAAAAAACACCTCTTTACCAGGTAGCTGTAGCCAATTTCTCAGATCCTACAAGCTTAAAGCCATCAGGAAAGGCAGGCTTTGTAGCATCAGATAAGTCAGGAGATGCAGTAGTAGGAGTATCAGGTGAAGGCAGTCTCGGAAAGATAAAACCTCACAGCCTTGAAATGTCCAATGTAGATATGGTTGCAATGACAATGAAAGCTATAGAAGCAAAGACAGCATACAATTCAAGCTTTGCAGTATTCAAGACAATGGAAAAAATGACTCAGATGGCATTACAGTTAATTCGTTAATTATATCGCAATGCGTGATGGTTTATGCATGATATATTCCGGGTATAATATAAAAAACTCCCTGTAAAACGGGGAGTTTTTTATATTATTAAGTTCTGCCAGCGATAATTATTATTACACATTACACATTACGATTTTCATTCAACGGATACCAGTCATTCATTATATTCCATGTATGTGCCATAAGTTCTTCATCTTTTTTTGGGCCAAAACTTCCTGTATCTACAGGAGGAAGAATATTAACTTCTACAGACCCCGGATAAACAAATAAACCTGTATTGGGAAAGAGTTTTGCCGTATTTTTGATTATAACAGGGATAATCGTGGCGCCTGACCGTGCTGCAAGCGTAAAGGCACCTCTCTTAAATTCACCCAGTGTATCACTTTCACTTCTTGAACCTTCCGGAAAAATCACTATATTTGTACCATCCTTAACCTTCTGCACGGCATTGAGCAACAATTTTGCAGCAGCTTTTGAATTGGCCCTGTCAATAGGAATATGTCCAGATCTCTGAAGATGCCATCCTATAAAAGGCCAGGAAAAAAGAGATTTTTTTGCGACGAACCGAAAAGAATAAGGTATGGCAGCAAGTAAAACCCATATATCAAGATAGCTCTGATGGTTTGAGACAAAGATAAAAGGGCCTTTCCCGTTAATGTTAGAAAGACCGTTTACATTTAATGTGACTCCTGCACCGGCGAGGCATGCTTTACCCCACATTTGAGCACACCATCTCTGGCTTTCTCCCGATGAATCGAATACAGAGAATAGAAGTGAAAGAGAACTTATACATACGGTAGCTATAATATGAATAAGAGCAGTTAAATATTTTCTCATAAATTTAGAAATTCTATATAATAAAGACAAATCCTTCTATGGAGGTGAGTATAAAAATTTATACGTTTGCAGATTTTAAAAACTGTAAAAAAATAATCTATTCAATTTTTAGGTTTCAGGTGTTGGGTGCTGGGGCAGGAAGATTAAAACCCAGAACACGAAACCTGTTTAACTATAGTGCGCCAAGAAAAAACCTTCCGTTTTTAAAAGGTTAAGGGTGCTGGGTGCTGGGTGTTGGATTAAGAAGTTTTAAAATCCATAACCCATAACCCATAACCCATAACCTGTTTAACTATAAAGCCAGTAAGAACAAGGAAATTATGAAAAAATGCAAACCTATAATAAATTTAATGGTCAGGTCAGTCCGGTATTTTCATTTTACCTGCAGATATGATATAATAGATTATTGAGTTAAGCATAAATAATACATATATGCTTTCGTGACCTGTGGCGGGAGGAGAATGTTTATTACATGCTTATACTCAGATCAGTAAAAATTGGAGATGTGATTAATATGGCATTAAGGAAAATAAGAATAGACGAAGATCCTGTTCTGAGAAAAAAAGCAAAAGAAATAAAAAATATAGATGACAATATAAAAAAACTGATAGAAGATATGGCTGAAACCATGTATGAAGCCCCAGGTGTAGGCCTTGCTGCACCGCAGGTCGGAGTATCTAAAAGGCTTGTAATGGTTGATGTCGGCGATGGCCAGGGACTCCAGGTTTTCATCAATCCGAAGATAATAAAAAAAGAAGGTGAACTGGAAGATGGCCTTGAAGGGTGTCTCAGTGTTCCCGGTATATGGGGAGATGTAAAAAGACAGCTTAAAAAAATTACCGTTAAAGCAATTAACCGTAAAGGTAAAGGCATAACAATCGAGGCATCGGGCTTCAGAGCCAGAGCGATTCAACATGAACTGGATCATCTTGACGGCATACTTTTTACCGATAAAGCTACAAATCTTCGCAGCAGAGAAGAGATAGAAGAAGAAATAGAAGAAAAAAAGAAAGATAACAATCTTTCTTCTTTAATAGAGGAAATAAAAGAAAAAAGACTTACTTTATCATAAATACTCACTGCAGCAAAGATTTCGTTACCTGTCAGCCGTAACGCGCAATGTAAGACTGAAGGAAGTCTTAAAAAATTAGCTGCTGTTACAAACCTGACAATGTTACATTCCTAATATGACAATGTCAGGCTAATAAAAGGTAAAAAAAGTCCTTATCAAGGGACTTTATTTTGTATTAAACATATGTGACTGTGACTGAACTGTTATCTGCTTACTGATAACTGCTCACCGTTCACTGCCAGGGGGTGTAACTGATTGAATATTTTTTTTATGGGAACTCCTGAATTCGGAGTTAAATCACTGGAAGTTCTGGCGAAATCACGCCATAAGATAGTTGGAGTTGTAACAAATCCCGATCGTCCCAGCGGAAGGGGAAATAAGATTATATTTTCCCCCATAAAACAGAAAGCTATAGAATTAAATATTCCTGTTTTTCAGCCTGAAAAAATTAATACGCCGGAATTCAAGGCAATTCTTGACAGTTTAAGACCTGATTTACTTATAACTGTATGCTGTTCTCACTATATAACAAAATGGATAAGAGAATATCCGAAATTCGGAAGCATAAATCTGCACCCTTCCCTGCTGCCTCTCTACAGGGGTACATCTCCCATTATAGAACCTATTATCAGAGGTGATAAAACAAGCGGTATAACTACTTTTTATCTTGATAAAGGGTGGGATACAGGCGATATGATTATCCAGAGGGAAATAGCGATAGAACCGAAAGAAACAGGAGGAAGTCTCCATGACAAGCTTTCTTTACTCGGCAGTGAAATACTTCTGGAAACAGTTAACCTGATAGAAAAAGGGAAGGTAGTACGTACGGGGCAAAACCATGACATGGCCTGTTATACAGACAAAATATTCCCGGTTAACGGAGAAATTGAATGGAACGCTTCCTCAGATGAAATAGAGAGAAAAATCAGGGCTTTCACACCTTTCCCCGGCACCTATACCTACTATAAAGGTGAAAAGGTAAAGATATGGGAAGCAAATACAGGAGGAGAATATCATGGTACACCGGGTGTTGTAGTACATGCCGGCGAAAAGGAAGGACTTATTATCGGAACAGGTAATGGTCTTCTCGAAATTGTTACTCTCCAGATGCCTTCCAGAAAAAAGACAGGGTCAAGGGAATTTTTAAGAGGTTATAAAATGTATGAAGGAGAAGTTTTAGGCAAAAAACCGGATGAAACACTTCAGGAATAATAACCCAAGATATGTAGCTTTTGAAATTTTACAGAGCAAAAAATCTCAGAATAATCTTGCCATTACTCTAAATAAATGTAACCTTTCAGTTCAGGACAGGGCTCTTGTGACACAGCTTGTACAGGGAATAAATCGACGGCAACTGTTCCTGGACCGGATCATCTCACTTACATCTTCATGCCAGAAAATTGAAAGAGGAGTAAAAATTCTGCTTTATCTGGGAGCCTACCAGCTTCTGTGTCTGGATAAAATTCCTCCTTATGCTGCCATATCGGAAACAGTAGAAATAGGAAAATCTCTTTTTAAACCGCACATTGTTAAATATATAAACGGAGTTCTCCGTTCTGTAGAAAGAAAAAAACATTTACTTCTGGAAAAGCCGGACACAGGAAATGATATAAAGGATATGTCTGTCTACTACTCACACCCTGAATGGATGGTAAAAAGATGGATAGAAAGATGG
>JBEHWP010000101.1:0-11960 GCA_040217665.1 Vulcanimicrobiota bacterium | reverse complement strand
AAGCCCGAGCCATACAGTATGCTCATCTTTGACCATATAAGGACTCCAGTTATTAAAAATCTGAACCCTTCCGATCTTTACATCACTTTCCTGTATATAAATCCAGTTATCGGGAATCATATGTTCTTTTTCTTTTATTTTCAATGATTTAAGTAAGAGTCCAACTGTTATAAAATCACGATATTTCAATCCCTGTGCCACTTCTCTGACCTGTTTCGGCACAGTTTCCATAGCTCCTATTAAATCTCTTACAGCCATGGTAGAAAAAAAATAATCGCCTTTAAACTCTCTCTCCACACCACTGTCATTCCTGACCTTTGACGTAATTATACTGTTTTCTTTTACATCCAGAGCTATAACCCTGTGATTTAAAAATATTTCTCCTCCTTTATCTGTAATTATTTTTGCCACTTCTTCCCATAGCTGACCCGGGCCAAATTTGGGATATATAAACTGATCTATCAGGCTTGTTTCCGTGTTCTTCTGAGACAGTGAACTGTCCCTGAAAAATATGCTTTTCACGGCATGAAGTAAAGCTTTCTTTACAGATAATCCTTTTATTCTCTGAGCACCCCATTCCGGTTTAATCATCCTGCATGGCACACCCCATACTTTTTCCGTATAATCTTTAAAGAATGTACTATATAATTCTTTTCCGAATCTATTAATAAAAAAATCTTCGAGAGAATGTTCTTTTACGGGAAACAGAGAAGCATATATATAGCTGAGGCCAATTTTTAACATACGAATAAACCCCAGGTTCAATATGGTATTTTTATTAAGAGATACTGGGTAATCAAAGAATTTTCTTAAAAAGAATATACGCGACACTCTTTTCCTTACAAGCATTATATTATCCAGTTCCTGTGGTTTAAGATATCCGTTCTCTACAGGGAAAATATTAAGCCACCAGTTCATGATCTGTTCAGATCTGGAAAAAAACCTGTGTCCTCCTATATCTATTCTATTTCCTTTATAATTTATTGTTTTTGATATACCTCCTATATGAGAAGTCATTTCGAAAATAACAGGTTTAATGTCAGTTCTGACGAGAAGTTCATAAGCAGCAGTAAGACCTGCAGGACCGGCACCTATAATAATAGCCGTTTTTTTATCATTGCCCATATATAAAGATCCTCATTTATCAATTTTTTAATAGTTTATATATAATAATGTAATTCTTAGTACCTGGTTCTTCTGTTTGTAACACTATATCATATTTTCTACCTGTATAACTTATATACCGGGATGTGATATAATTAAAATAATCGATCTTTTCCGCCCATACTATGAAATACGCAGGAGGATGAGAGGCAAAAGAGTTTTTCTGATCCTCTTCTATACCTCCGGGAACAGGAACAATCATAGTCAAAAAACTTGGATATCTTGTACAGCACCTTCTGTTAGAGATAAAATAAATTAAATCCCTGTATCCGTAATCACTTACTACATAAATACAGTCATCACGATTTGTATGACTTTGAATATAAAGCCCTACATTTTCAATATATTCTCTGTCAAACCAGCGACCCTGACGGTATATAATATTGCCGAGTTCTGCCAGAGCCTGAACATGAGGAATAAGAATAAGAGAAAAATTTATAGTGAACATTATAATAATAATCAATGACACAAGTTTAAGATTACGCCAGTTCTGAAGCATGTAATTTACTATATATGCCGATACAGTACAAAACGAAGGAAGAAGGAGCATAAAATAAGCATTTGCCAGATATTTCCCCATAAATCCTCCTGCAGCCCACAATATCATAAGTATTCCTTCCGAACTTCTATATTTATATATAATATAAATACATGATGTCATTGCCAGAAGGTAAAGTAATATTATATTCTTTCTAAATATTGTATCTGATATGGAATTTAACATTCTCGGCTTTGCGACCTTTGAAAAATAATACTGAAGATGAACTACTGTTTCGTAAAAATATGGCAGTGCACCGGCATAAAAGAGATAAAACAATAAAATCAGGAATACAGCAAAACCTCCTGCAAATATACACAGGAAATCAAAAACTTTGATTTTTCTTTTTAATACAAGCCAGAACATGTAAGAAAGAGGGAGAAGTATTTCAAATAAAACATTGTATTTAATAAAAAAAGCTACACCAAAGGCAATACCACACAGGAATAAAAAACACTGTCTATGGCTATCACTCTGTGTTTTCATAGCTTTGAGAATCATATATATTGCTATGGTAACAGGAAGTACTGTAAATACTTCACACACGGAACTTAACCCGATAATATCATTATTAGATGCATAAATACCATATATAAAGGTTATCACCAGAGGCGTATTACCCGGGAAAATTTCTGAAGAGATAAGGAATACCATTGTACAGGTCAATAAAGAAATTATTATAGTAAATATTTTTATTGTTAAAATACTATGAGGAAATATAGAGAGAATTGCTGCAAAAACCAGATACAATACAGGTGGTTTAAAATCCCAGTTATCTTTATATATTACCTGGCCTCTGTTAATGGAATCCGCTACGGAAAGAAATACCGCTTCATCACTTATAAATACATAGTTATTAACATATGGTATTCTTATAATCAAGATAAATAGAAATATTATTAGTAAACATATATTTTTTTTATTCATATTCTTAACAGCCTGAGCCGGGCCATACTGGCCCATGTATTAAAGGTATAAGAATAATTATCGGTTCGTGACGCGTAACGCGTAACGGGTGGAACAAATCCATTCTCCCTTAAAAATTATTTTCCTGAAGCAATAATCCTCTCAGTATCCAGATAATCCCTCATACTTATAATCTTATTACCGGAAATCTCCATAATCGTAACACCCTGGTTTTCATAATCAATTTTTTTACGGGTCTTACCTTTATTTTCCCATTGAACTGCAATGAATTTTTCAGTGCCTATAATATTTATTATCGTAAAAGTAATATCAGGAACTGCTATGGCCATTTTCCTGAAGAATCTTTTCAGCTCTTTGAGCCCTTTATAGGTGCCTCCGAGAGGTGAAGATCCGGGAAATATAAAAAAAGAATCTTCCGTAAAATATTCCAGTAATTCATCCCATTTCTTTTCATTTATGAGATTAAATATTTCTGCTGCAAAATCTTTCATAATTCTATCTCCATATCGTCTTTTGCCGCAACAGTTCCGGGGAAAATCTCCCCTGCTACAGAAGCAGCATATTCTCTGTCTTTATATGTTTCATACAACATAGGGTTCATATGTACAAGAAACAGTTTCTTTACTCCTCCTTCTTTTGCAATCGTGGCGGCAGTCTCAGGATTAAGATGAGGCCATGCTTCGTTATACTGTCCCGGCTTATGAGAACATTCTGCCATGAGAATATCAGAGTTTTTAGAAAGAGCCAGGGCATTTTCACAGTATCCCGTATCAGGACAGTATGTAATAATTTTGCCCTCTATTTCCAGTCTGTAGCCCAGAGTGAGATCGGCATGCAACATAGGAAGAGTTTTTATATTGAATGGAACCTCTGAAGATTCTTCAGGAAGTTCATGGAGTTCTACCTTATATGGAAGATTCCTCAGAGGTACAGAAAAAGGTTTTTCGGCTAAAATAGAAAAACACTTTTTTGTACCTTCAGGGCCGAAGATCTTTAAAGTCTTAAAACCTGAGAACTTACATATAGTATGATAACCTATAATATGATCGAGATGGAAATGACTTAAAAAGAGATATAAATCGGTATTTTCATCGAAAGAAACATACCGGTCCAGTTTATATATACCTGTACCTGCATCAAAGATTATATTATATTTATCTGTTTTTAAGAGAATAGATATGGTATTTCCTGTCACAGTATCATACCACCCGTTTGTTCCAAGAAAAATCAGTTTCATAATTTAAATCACCTGTTTTTATTTTTTTAGTAAATGTTCATTATTAACATATTTTCAACATTCCGGATTTCCCGGCAATAAGTTAAATCCCATACCAACTTTGTAAAAATGCGCGTCATCTGTAAGAATATTGTTTATTTTAAGCCTTTTCATTACAGACATAGACGTGAGATCAGTAAAAGATATATGAGGCTTATCTTTAAAAGTCTGTCTCAATTCCCAGGCATAAGTAAAATCTTTTGAAGTAACTTTTTCTATCTCAACAGGACCTCTTTCCCCTGATTTAAGAATTGCTTTTATAAAATCTGAAGCTTCATCAAAAGATATTCTCTTAAATAAAAACGTTATAAGCTCATCCAGAATATAATCACTGGTGTAAATAAGTATATTTTTCCTTATCAGTTCTTTATAAAACTGGCTTACTTCCTTATGTCTTTTCTCTTTATTGTTTCCCAGAGTAATCCATCCCCACGTATCTATAAATATAACGTTCATGTTATACATTACCATAGAGCTCTTCATCTATATTTTCGCTTGATAAAGACTGACATGAAAAGGAACCTATAACCTGCAGGACAGGATCTTCTATCTCTGTTCTATCCTTTCTATTATCCCCTTTATAATTCATATGGTTTTCAATAAATTCCTCTAAATTTTCTTCACTTATACGCCATATACGTCCGACCTTCCAGCCTTTAAGCAAGCCTTTATTTAACCATTCTCTGACTTTAGGCTGTCTGATGGATAAAACCTCTGCTACCTGTGTGGGAGTCAGCATTTTCATAATCATCACCCTTATATAATATAACATAAAAAACAATATGAGACAATAAATACAATAAATAATCTATCTTATCAGTTAATTCACTCATAGCAAAATATCTTTTTTTAATCGCCACTCTTCCCATCAAGTAAAGCCTTATCCAGAACTTCCTTGATATTCTTCACAGGAGTTATCTTTACCTTATCCAGAATATAATCCGGTAAATTCTGTGTTTCCCTGACATTATCTTCAGGGATCAAAACTTCCTCTATTCCGGCATCACAGGCAGCACGGATCTTCTGCTTTATACCTCCCACAGGCAAAACCTTACCTTTAATAGTAATCTCTCCCGTCATAGCCAGATTATGCCTTACAGGAACTCCCTTCAATGCAGAAACAATACCGGTTAAAATAGTTATACCGGCAGAAGGCCCTTCCTTGGGAACCCCCATAAACGTTGCAAGAACTGCCACATCATAATTTTCTCTCCACCCGGCATTTATACCCAGGTCATCATGATGAGCTTTAATGTACTGTGCTGCAGCTTCAATACTTTCCCTCATAACCCTTTGAATTGAGCCAAGAGGAACTATTCGTCCTCCTCCCTTTGTGGCCTGCATTTCAAAATGCAGAATACATCCATGTTCACCTTCCACTGCAAGACCTATAACTTCTCCAACAGTCGGTTTATCCGGCAGACTGATCTTCTGAATCCTGTTTTCATCAGGAAGAATTGGGATTACTTGCTTACCGGAAGAAAGAATTTTAGCACCAGGTTTAACCCTGTCATATTCTCCCGGAGCCATAAGATGAAGTTGATGCCTTACTCTCTGTCGTAACTCACATGAAATTTTTAATATTTCTTCCAGTTCATTATTATCTATCTGTCCGTGAGGATAAAGAAGCTTAAGTAATCCCGACAGAATCTTCATTATAGCTCTCTGATCCCTGCCTGATATTCCCTGGGACATATTTGAACATTCAATTATTTCAAACCTTTTACGAATAACACTGAGCAAATCAACACGGCGCATTTCATGCATAATTTCACAGAAATAATCACTTATAAACCCGTAATCTCTGGAATAGCTTTCAGGACTCAATTTGGGAATTTCCCATCCCGGGAGATAGGCATGAATCCTGTCAAGGAATGCAATAACCTGCATAAAATCAGGAAGAGGTTCAAAAAGGTGATAATATTTTTCATGAGGCAAATTTCCTTCAATATCGATATTTCCTACAAATATCAAACTTCCGAAGGCAAGTATTTCTTTTTTCCCGCGGCTGAATTTTGCATCCTGCATATAGCCCTGCATAATACTCACAAAAGCCTTTGGGTCAGTAAAATCAGTATTGGCAATTTCATCAAATACCACAGCATCACGGGTGCCGACTTCGCCTATTTTACCTGTATTAAGATTAATAAATAACTGTGCCGGTGTTGCCTTACCTCCGGACAGTACATGAGCATAATATGATATATTACGATAAAGATAGGTTTTACCCGTCTCTCTGGGTGCAAGTTCCACCATATTTACATTGGTCTCCACCATAGGTATACATCTGCAAAGATAAAGCAGTTTCTGCCTTCGAGTCATGTTTTCAGGATTAAGCCCACAGGAATTAATGAGTATATCCGTCCATTCTTCCGTTGTAAATTCTCTTCTTTTTTCTATATATTCATCCAGATTGATAAAACTGACCTGAAATGGGGTAAAACCTGTAATTTTAAAAGGCCTTATTTTTTTATTATGCACTTCACTTTCATCATAGGTAAGCTCAATAGTTCCCCACATACCGCCTGATAAAAGCATAGGATACTGGCTGACAATACTTTCCGGAATATTGACAAAGTTTTCGTTAATAGCAGATATAGTTCCCCAGTATTTATCTTCTGTTTCCACCAGCCTTGCTTCCATATTGGCTATAACAGAGTGTCTTCTGTTTTCTCTGATATAATGTCTTATTTTTTCAGATTCCGCTCCATAAACAAAGGATTCTTTCAGGCGTCTTACAACTTTTTCCATATCCTCCTGGAAAGTTTCCTCAGAGCAGTAATTATCAATCAAATATTCAAGAACATACCGTGGGAATTCATCTACTCCTGTATTAATTGTATGAGCTTTATTTACAACTTTTCCCCGAAAGATTTCTTTAAGCTTTGTATTCATTTAAAGCCTCCATCGATATCATCAATTTAAAGTTACTATAATCACCTGTTCCTTGGCGTTAAACCCAGAATATTTCCCAGGCTGGCAGGCACCCGTCTTACCACCTGTTCTGAATTTAATCTTACTGCAAATCTGAAGAATCTGCTCTTTCTAAAGCTTTTTTTCTTAGCAATATCCCAGTATTTAACTGTAATTGTCAATATAAGTTCAACAATACCCTTTCTTCTATCTTCAGATGTTACACTGTCCATAACAGGTTTAAAACGATAAACTATGTCCTCACCTTTTTCTGAGACGTAGAGTATCTGCTCTGGAAGAATTTCTTTTGCCTGTCCTGCTCCATAATTACCATCAACATCTACTCTTATTTCCTCACCTTTTTCTTTGCCTTTATCTATTAAAACAATTCTTAAGGAAAATTCAATTTCTTCACCTTCCATAATTTCAGAAGAGCCTTTTATATCATCCAGATTAATAAGACCTTCTTCCTTATCTTTAACCCTGATAACAATCATAGGTATAAGTAATTCCTGAACAGAAATTCCTCCATGTGTATAGGCAGGTGGTTTAAAATGGGCATTTGGGCGGGCAAAACTATAACCTGCTCCTGGGAAAATTATACTGGCATATTGTTTTTTTACATAGCTTTTCTTGGATGTTTCCAGAGAAGGCATACGAAGCTCGTCAACAGGAAATTCTATCACATTTTTTCTAATTTTTTCCGAAGCCCCTGCTTTACTTAAACTTTTCCTTAAATAAGCATTACGATAGGAACAATCCATATTATCATTGAGCCAGTCCTCTTCTATTTCCAGACAATTCATATCTACAGGGCCAAATCCATGATCTGCAGTAATGAAAATTTTTGTTCCCGCCTCAAGACTGCGCATAATATACATTACTTCTTTATCTATAATATCTTTTATATGCTGTTCATAAACAAAAGTAAGAGGCCGTGATGGAACCTGGCTTTTATCAGGTAATATTTTCATATCGATTTTATGCAGCTCTTTATCACATAATTCAAAAATATACACTTCCAGATTCTTTCCTTTATATCTCACTGCTTCACCTATACCATAAGTGATTGGAGTAACAGGCTCTATTGAATCTTTATAATTGAATACACGCTTAAGACCTTCTGCAAGCAATATATCTTCCTTATTAGAAATATTAAATTTATCGGGAAATGTTCCTGCACTTATAGCTTTACGGGTAATATGAGTTTCTGAAGGAAGTAGTGAAGAAGCAGGTATATCAGCAAGTTCTTCTGTAAAATCCTCAAGATTGGGACGGAGAAATTCATCCCATATGTCATATCTCATACCATCAAAAATAAAAATAGCAGCTTTTTCTTTCTGTGGATCCCAGTGAGGTTTAAGACAATGTTCCAGAAACTGGCTGGTAAGGCATAGTTCATCATGTTTCTTAACCCATGATTTATAATTCCCGGACACCATCACCTGGAAATACCTGTTCAGTTCACCCAGTTTAAGGCGAATTTCTTTTGAAATTTTCTGAATATATGAGCGTATATTATCAAGGGCATTACTCATTCTGGAAGGAAGCAGTGTTTCATCTCTTAAAAGTAAATTCCCGCTGCAGGCAAGTCTTTCAAGAGTAGAGATATAATATTCTATTTTATTAATATCTCTGTCAATCCAGATTTTACGAAATAATTTAAAGTTAAGATCTTCTTTTTTCATACTTTGAAGGGCTTTTACTTCTGATTTAAGGTTACTGTGTAAAACTACAATGTTATAGGCAAGCTGATAGGTCCTTTTAAGCTCAATCCATTTCTGTGACGAATTCATTTCTACAATAAAATTCTTAGCCTCACCGCTTCTACGCAATGATTTAATAATTTTCTTATGTATCTCCATAGTTTTCTTATGTTCAGTTATTAAAGGATTAAGAGGAAGCAAATTTTCCACTGCAATTAATAATCCCATAGAACGTAAAAGTATGGAATAACATTCCTTATCAATTACAGAGGCACATTGTTCTATATTATCTATCTTTAAATGTTTAAAAAGTATCAAATTCAAAGCTTCTTTAGAAAGGCTATTTTCCAGATTATCTATATTATTCTGAGCCTGTTTTTTGTCGGTAGAAACAAGTCTACGTGTGGCTTCTTCAAGAAATTCTTTTTTTATATCCGATAGTGGTTGAAGAGAAGGATCGATATTTGCCAGAAGAAGCTGCCATTGATCCGTATGCTGTGAGAGTATAACAGAAAGATAAAAAGCGCGGATAACTGCCTCCATACCATAGTCAGCAATAAAACAAAATGGTGCCGGAGCTTTCTTAAGTTCATCTATAATAATTTTCGTTATTTCCGGTGCAATACTATCAAGTTCTTCCATGACTTCATAACCTGCAATACCTATTTTCCAGTAATCTTCAGGATTTAATTTTTTAAAGGCAGAATCAGGTATACCAAGAACAGCAAAGGTGATAATTTTTTTTAAATCATCATCGGTAAACCTTTCCCGGCTGACTGATTTAAGGTTACTATGGGCTTTTATTACATGGGGGAGATATTTTAAAATCAACCGGGCATACCGGAGTTCATTTACTTCTTTAGGCCAGTTCGGATCAGAAGTTTTCTCCACTAAATAATCACGAAGGTTAAGATCAATTCGTGATTCTTCTGTAGTATTTACGAGAAAATCAGGATAGAGAAGCGGCGGTGCTTTGGATTTTTCAATTTTCTTACGCCTTCTGGCAGATGCTCTGTCTATTAAAAGTAATTTTCTATTTTCCGGATCTGAAAGACATTGTTCATAGAGTTCACGAAATACAAGATTGGTCGAAGCAAGAATAACTGTAAATCCCTGTTCTCTGCCGAAATTATGGATAATACCTTCTCCTTCAGGCAAAAGACGGAGAGGATCCCTTACCAGAACATATTTATGCTCCTTAACTCTTTCAAGCTTTGCTAAAGCCCATTCTTTTAACATATCTTTTCCTCCATTAAACAGGAAGGCTAAAGCCTTCCGCTACAATTAAATTCAGTGACCGGTGACAGGTTAAAATCAGGTTTTGGGTTTTAGGTTTTAGTTCTGGGTTTTAATCTTCTTAACCCAACACCCATAACCCTTAACTTATTCTAACTGAAGCACCGGAATAGTATCCTCACCGGATTCTATACTTTTAATCTCTTCTTCCAGATATTTTTGAAACTCCTGAACAAGAATTGGAATCTGATCTTTTTCAATAGTTCCTCTACCAGGTTTAAAACCGGATAATTTAACCTGTTTTACAACTATACGTTTAAGATAACGGTTAATCGTCTTGACTATAGATGGGTCAGAAAGAACAGTTCTGACAAGGTAAGCCCTTATATCAGCAATATTCTCATGCTCAAGCAGTCCTTTAATGACAGGTTCTGATTTACCCTGTTCCAGCCTTGACCGAATGGAAGAACTGGTAAAAACTTCCATTTTATGATTTAATGTTTCATTAAATAGGTCTACGGCATGTTTCTCTGTTTCTTCCATATCATTCATAATCTTTTCAATAGAATTAAATTGAAGACCACACCTGTCAGATGGTTCACGGATTAACTGTTCTTCCAGTATATTTCTTGATGATGAACAATTAAAAAGAGAAGTGCTGAAATCTTTTAGTTGGCTTAAAAGTTCACCGGAAACAGGAGGATGGAGGGCCGTTATCTTTTCCAGTTCCTTAAGAGCTTTTAATTCATTGCCATCCATTATTTTTTCTATAGTACCGGCAATTTTATCTGCCAGTTCCAGGACTTTATCATGCATGGCAATATAAAGAGTCGTATAATCCCGAACAAGCACACCCAGTGTATCTTTTTCGCCGGAAACAGGAGGTAAATTACCGATAAGTTCTGTCTTTAATTTCACCTCGGAATCAATATAATTTTTCAGATGTGAAAGTTTTGTCGAAAGTTTTTCCTGAATAAGTTTGACTCCTTTAAGTTCATCCATGCCAGGTAATCTGTGATTACAATAAGCATGAATTGCCCGGAGCTGAATATCGGAATTGATAAATCTCTTTACATCTCTGTAATTTTTTAACCTGCTGGCAAAATCATCTATTTCCGATTGTTCTGCAGTATTTCTATCGAAAGCTTTATAACCGAAAATTTCCTTTAAAGAATAAAGTATATTGTTAATATCATTATATGTTTCTTCCATACTGGTTGAAGTAAATAATCCTGTTATCTGAGTAAACTCTGTTTCATAAGGATTAGAAATGGATAAAATTTCGAAAAGACTTTTCCCTTTAAGCTTTATTACCTCACTTATTGATTTTTCTTTTACAAAGAGATCTCTGAGTTTTTTTCGATATTTAGATATTTCTGAATCATCATGAGTAACAGGGATTTTTTCGCCCAGAAGTATTTCTGCATAAGGTATGAGTGCGTCCCATCCTTCAGGTTTTGACATTTTCTGAATTTCTAAAAGACTATCCAGAATTTTAACAGAAAAATCTACATCTCCTATATTTGAATAATCTAATATAGAAAAAGAAAGACCTGATTTTGGAGAAAGGATAATTTTTATTTTTCCTTTCTGTACAAGACAGAGAAGGTAAATCTGAACCATACGGGACGTTAAACCATAATTCTTTTCTACTCCAATACCCATAAAATTCTTATAGAGTGTTGTAATTTTCATAGTCTGAGAGTCATCTGTAAGTTTCCCCTCAATAAACGCCCACATAGCCTGAGCAAATTCGTTTACCGATATATCTACCTCTCTATCCGAACTCTTTTTAAGAAGTTTCAATCCGGATGCGAAATTCTGAGCAGCATTGATATTCTGGTTAGGTTTTGCTCCCTTCGGTATATTACCTGTTTTAACTATACCGTTTATTACCTTTACTCCCTCTTCTTTCCGAAATATAAAAGGCGGTTCAAAATTAATACTGATTGATAAATAAACAGAAGTAAGCACTCTGTCAACAACCGGAGAGAGAATACTCGTAAGTTCTCCGGCAACATGAAAATCCATATTGGTATTATTCAATGCATCCATACGTCCCCGGCCATAGGTGCCATCAATAATTTTTGCTATTTTTCCAAGTTCAGTTTTAAGTTTTTCAGAAACCCAGTTTATAACAGCAACAGCATCCTCTGTATCTTTACCCTGCCATGAAGACACGAGCTTACGATAGGCTGCA
>JBEHWP010000100.1:0-11981 GCA_040217665.1 Vulcanimicrobiota bacterium | reverse complement strand
CTCCGTCACTTCCTGCAAAAACTTCTTCTTACAGAGACTGGGCAAAAACTCTGAGAGGTTATGTTTCAGAAGCAGAAAAATACAGTGATTACTGGCTTGGAGTCCTCAGATACAGTTCATCCTTTCCTGTGGAATATAAAGAGTCAAAATGCTCTGATATAAGAAACTATAAAGTTTCTCTGTCAGATAAAGACACGGAACTTTTATTAAATGCTGTTCCTTCCGTATATAACACACAGATTAATGACATATTACTTTCAGCTCTTCTTCTTGCATGGAATCATACGTTTAATGTGTCTGATTTATTGATAAATCTGGAAGGACATGGCAGAGAAGAAACTGTTGGAGAAGTTAATCTATCCCGTACAGTGGGCTGGTTTACTGATATATTTCCTGTTCATCTGAAGAGTCCTTCCATGGAATACGGAACTGTTATAAAATCTGTGAAGGAGACCATGAGAACCATACCCGATAATGGTATTTCTTACGGAGTTCTCAGATATTTCTCTGAGCTTAAGGATGAATTGAAACAGCTTGAGTCCAGGAACATAGCCTTTAATTATCTCGGACAGCTTGACAGTGGTATAACGGAAGGGGACCTGCTCTGCAGCGCCGAAGAAGGGGGAGGCCAGGACATATCTTCCCGTAACAGCATAATAAACCTTCTGGATATTAACGGTTTTGTTTCCGCCGGGTCTTTATCCATGATTTTCGGCTACAGCAGTATTATATGGAGTGAGGAAAAAGTTAAGGAACTGGCCCGGTATTTCCTGGAAAGTCTGAAAGGGATAATCAATCACTGTATTGAGCCGGGTAGAAAACATTTTACTCCTTCCGATTTCCCTCTTGCCAGAGTTACACAGTCTTTCCTTGACGGCATAAGTGACCCTTCTTCTGTTGAAGCCATCTACGGACTTTCACCTCTTCAGGAAGGCCTCCTCTTTCATGCCCTGTCCGATCCTTCTTCAGATCAGTACTGTACCCAGGTCTGCTGGACCTATGAAGGAGATCTCAATATAAATGCCCTTAAAGATGTATGGGATAATATATTTTCCGCTTATTCTATACTGCGTACAGGTTTTGTCTGGGAGGATGGAGATAATCCCTTCCAGATAGTTTATAGAGACTTCTCTCTTCCATGGCATGAAATGGATCTATCTGAAATGGATAGAGAAAAACAGGAAGAAGAAATAGAAAATGTAAGGAAAAAGATAAGACTTGAAGGTTTTAATCTCAGTAAACCGCCTTTAAGTTATCTTCATCTCTTCATACTTGGAAGGTCTGAATACAGATTTATATGGACGTCCCATCATATTCTTTTAGACGGATGGTCAATGCCTTTAATACTTCAGGAACTTAACGGACGGTATGAATCTATTGTAAATAAAGAACCTTTTATTATGAAACCTGTAAAACCATTTGAA
The DNA here is from genome assembly GCA_040217665.1 of Vulcanimicrobiota bacterium. Lineage (GTDB taxonomy): Bacteria > Vulcanimicrobiota > SpSt-956 > SpSt-956 > JAKJGF01 > CALARM01. Next base: position 10,557 of record JBEHWP010000100.1, on the reverse strand, counting down.
GATTATATAAAATGGCTGTCTGAACAGGATATGGAGAAAACACTGGATTACTGGAAGAAGTGTCTTTCAGATTTTTCTGCTCCTACTTCTCTTACAGTAAACAGATCCCGGTTGGATATTCATAAATCTATTGAAAATCTGCGAGAATATGTGTATTGTCTTCCTGGAGATTTTGTTACTGAATGCCAGGAATTTGCCCGTTCCAGAGAGGTAACCCTTAATGCTCTTGTCCAGATGGCCTGGAGTTGTGTTCTTTCTGCATACAGCGGTTCGGAAGATATACTTTACGGCACTACTGTTTCGGGAAGGCCCCCTGAACTTACAGGTGTTGAACATATGGTAGGACTGTTTATAAATACCATTCCCATGAGAGCAATACTGAACCGGCAGGAATCTGCACTTTATAATCTTAAACATATTCACAATGTCATACAGGAGGGCAATAATTCAAGCTATATATCACTTAATAAACTTCAGCCTCTTGCGAGTATCACTCCCGGGGAATCACTTTTTTACAGCCTTTTCGTTTTTGAAAATTATCCCTTTGATGAAAGTGCCCGCGGCAGCAAAGCTATAGTGATAAAAGACCCGAAATCTTATGAGAAAACCAATTATCCTCTGAATTTGCTCGTTGTTCCGGGAAAAGAACTTTCTATAAAATTTTCCTATGACGGAGATTGTTTTACGGAATATGTCATAGAAAATATGACACTTCATATAGAAGAATCTTTGAAATGGATAATTCAGAATTCAGACAGTCTGTTGAAAGATATGGATATAGTTACAGATCGTGAAAAGAATCTGCTTTTAAAAACCTTCAATGATACTTATTATGATTTCCCGAAGGAAGTAACAGTTCATGAGCTGATAGAAAAAACAGTAGAATTATATCCTGAGAAAACTGCTGTGGTTTATAAAGATGAAAAACTTTCTTACAGGGAACTGAATGAAAGAGCGAATAAACTGGCTCATCTTCTCAGGCAGGAAGGAGTAAGACCTGAGAGCAGAGCAGGAATTTTCCTTGACCCGTCCTGTCATATGATTGTAAGCGTTCTTGCAGTGCTTAAAGCAGGTGGAGCCTATGTTCCAATAGATCCCCATTATCCCATGGACAGGATAAATTATATCATATCAGACAGCTGTGCCATGATGTTAATTACAGAGCCTCATCTGGCTGAAAAGATAAAACCTTCCATAAAAGTACTGGATATAACAGATACTTCACTTTATACGGGAAACGGTGAAATGTGTCACTATCATCAGGTTATAGACAAGGAGCCATCCTCCTGTCACGCGTTACGCGTTACGCGTCACGATTCACATATAAATCCTGATATAATAAATACCCCGAAGGATCTTGCCTATATTATTTATACATCAGGTTCTACGGGCCAGCCTAAAGGTGTAATGATAGAACACCGGTCCCTTGTAAATATGTGTATCTGGCATAAAGATGCCCATCAGTTAAGCGAGAAAGACTCTATGACAAAATATGCGTCTTTCGGATTTGATGCATCTGTATGGGAAATATTCCCGTGCCTCATATCAGGTGCGTCGCTCCATATAATAGGTGAAGACATAAGGCTTTCTCCGTCAGAGTTAAATACTTATTATGAAGAGAATAATATAACGGTAAGTTTTCTCCCCACCCAGTTCGCAGAACAGTTTATAGAGGGGTTTGAAAATAAAAGTCTGAGATGGCTCGACACAGGGGGAGATAAACTGCGTTCCTTTAAGAAGAAGAGTTATGCTGTTGTAAATAATTACGGCCCTACCGAATATACGGTATGTACCACGAGTTTTGTAATAGATAAATATTATGAAAATATTCCCATAGGAAAACCTCTCTATAATACAACAGTTTATATTCTGGATAAATACAACAGACTTACCCCTGTATGTGTGCCGGGAGAACTGTGTATATCAGGTGCCGGTATGGCAAGGGGCTATCTGAACAGGCCTGATCTCACGAAAGAGAAATTTGTAGAAAATCCCTTTGAACCCGGTCAGAGAATGTATCGAACGGGAGACCTTGTCAGGTGGCTTCCTGACGGAAATATTGAATTCCTGGGAAGAATCGACGGTCAGGTAAAGATAAGGGGATTCCGCATTGAACTCGGCGAAATAGAAGAAGTTTTTAAAAAGATAGACTCTATAAAAGATGCAGTAGTTGTTGACAGGAGTGATAAACAGGGGAATAAATATCTCTGCGCCTATTACATAAGTGACATAAAACTGAAACCTGTAGAATTACAGAAAGAACTTTCACAGTTCCTGCCCGATTATATGCTTCCGTCATGTTTCTTGAAAATCGACACAATTCCCGTTACTGCTCATGGAAAAGTAGATAGAAAATCTCTTCCCGAACCGGAAGAGAGTGATCTTGCTTCTCATGAGACCTATGTGGCCCCAAGGAATGACAGGGAAGAAATACTTGCAGCCATATGGAAAGAAGTTCTCAAATGCGACAGGGTCGGCATTTACGATAATTTCTTCGGGCTAGGCGGAGATTCTATTATGAGTATTCAGATAGCTTCCAGGGCTCATAAAGAGGGAATCCATATTACAGCATCCCATCTCCTTCATCATCCGACTATTGCTTCAATATCTCAGGAGATTGAAAAAGAATCTCTATCAAAAATAGAAGGAGCAGGGACAGATACGAAATTTGAAGAGATAGACCACTTCGCCGGCATTCCTCAGGCATTCCTTAACAGCATGGGTAATCTTTCTGCCATTGAAGCTATATATGACCTGTCTCCTCTTCAGGAAGGGTTTCTTTTCCATGCTCTCTCTGCTCCTGATTCCGATAGTTACTGCACACAGTTTTTGTGGCGTTATGAAGGAGATATAAATATAAATGCACTGAAAGAATCATGGGATGCTATATTTTCTGCCCACGCCATGTTCCGTACGGGATTTGTCTGGAAAGAAGACGATAAACCCTATCAGGTAGTTTATAAACATGTTTCTCTTCCCTGGTATACTGTAGATTTGAGTGACAGGGATGCGTCAGAACAGGAAAAATCAATCATGGAAATAGTGGAAACATCAAGGCGTTCCGTCTGCGACCTCGAGACTCCTCCGGCAGGTTCTCTTTACCTTTTTATACTGGACAGTCACAATTATAAATTCCTCTGGACCTATCATCATATTATTCTTGACGGCTGGTCAATGTCTCTGGTAATCAAAGAACTGCACGAACGATATGACTGTATTATAAATAAAAAAGTCTTTAATGTTAAATCACCTGCTCCCTTTGAAAAATATATAAGATGGCTTTCTGTACAGAATAATGAAGAACCTGTCAATTACTGGAAGGCTGCCCTTTCTGATTTTTCTGCGCCCACTCCTCTTATGATAAACACTTCCCGATTGGATATTCACAAATCTATAGAGAAGCCTGCCATACATATACGTAATATGGAGGGAACTTTTCTTTCAGAATGTCAGCAATTTGCCCGTTCTTCCGGGGTAACAGTAAATGCTTTATTGCAGTTTGCCTGGTCATGTGTCCTGTCCTGTTACAGCGGAAGTGATGATATATTATACGGAACTACTGTTTCAGGAAGACCTCCCGAACTGGCCGGAGTTGAAGGTATGATAGGACTCTTTATAAATACTATTCCTTTAAGGGTAAAATTAAATTATGAGACTTCCGTTCTGGAAAATCTTAAACATATTCAGACATCCATACAGGAAGGGAGCAGTCTGAGCCATATATCTCTGAGTAAACTCCAATCCCTTTCAGGTGTTCCTGCGGGAGAAGCACTTTTCTACAGTCTTTTTGTTTTTGAGAATTTTCCCTTTGCCAGTGAAGTTACAGGCTTGAAAGATATGCAATCTTATGGAAAAACCAATTATCCACTGACCGTAATGATTGCACTGGAGAAAGCACTGTCTGTAAGCGTTTCCTATGACGGAGATTGTTTCACGGAAAATGTAATAGAAAGGCTTACATGCCACATAGAATCTGCACTTGAATGGATAGTTTACCATGGCGGGAGTCTTTTGAAAGAAATAGATATTGTTCCAGGGGAAGAAAAATCTCTGATTTTAAATACTTTTAATAATACTTATTATGATTACCCGCAGAATGTGATGATCCAGGAACTTATAGAAAAAGAGGCAGAATTACATCCTGAGAAAACTGCCGTGGTGTACAGAGATGAAAAACTTTCTTACAGGGAGTTAAATGAACGTGCCAATAAACTGGCTCATTTCCTGAGGCGGGAAGGAGTAAGGCCTGAGAGCAGAGTAGGAATATTCCTTGAACCTTCCTGTCATATGATTGTAAGTGCCCTTGGAGTAATCAAGGCAGGAGGCGCTTATGTTCCAATAGACCCCTTCTATCCGGCAGAGAGAATAAATTATATGATGTCAGACAGTGAAGCCCTTGTATTAATTACAGAGCCCGCTCTGGCAGAAAAGATAAAACCTTCAATAAAAGTGCTTGATATAACAGATCCTTATATCTACACCGGCACAGGTGAAAATCTGCCTGTTCTGAATTCTCCGAAGGATCTTGCTTTTATTATTTATACATCAGGTTCAACCGGTAAGCCTAAAGGTGTAATGCTGGAACATCATTCTCTTGTAAATCTCTGTCTCTGGTTTAACAGTAACCGTCAATTAAGTGAGAAAGATAATATGGCAAAATTTGCATCCTTCGGATTTGACGCTTCCATACTGGAAATATTTCCTTCTTTCGTCTCAGGAGCCACACTCTATGTAATAAGTGATGATATAAGGCTTTCTCCATCGGAGTTAAACACTTATTTTGAAGAGAATAATATAACAGTATGCTTTTTCCCCACTAATTTTGCAGAACAGTTTATAAATCAGTTTGATAACTCTTCTCTGAGATGGCTCATTACCGGCGGAGATAAATTGAAAACATACAGAGACAGGAATTACTCTGTTGTAAATATTTATGGTCCCACTGAATGTACAGTCTTTACCACAGATTTTATAGTTGATAAATATTATGAAAACATTCCCATAGGAAAGCCCATGGGTAATATGTCAGTTTATATTCTGAATAAGTATAACAGGCTGACCCCTGTATGTGTCCCGGGAGAACTCTGTATCTACGGAGCAGGTATGGGAAGGGGATATCTGAACAGACCGGATCTTACTGCCGAGAAATTTGCAGAGAACCCATTTGTGCCGGGAGAAAAAATGTATCGCACCGGAGACCTTGCCAGATGGCTTCCTGACGGAAACATTGAATTCGTGGGACGAATTGACCATCAGATAAAGATAAGAGGCTATCGTGTTGAACTGGGAGAAATAGAAGAAGCCCTTAAAAAGCTGGAAGGAATAAAAGATACAGTAGTTCTTGCAAAGACAGATAAAGATGGAAATAAATATCTCTGTACCTATTACATAAGTGATATAAAGCTGAAACCCTCTCAATTACAGAAAGAACTCTCGGAATTTCTCCCGAATTATATGGTACCTTCGTGCTTTATAAAAATAGATAAGATACCTCTTACTACTCATGGAAAGTTAGATAGGAAAGCCCTCCCGGAAACGGAACAGGGCGATCTTGACAGCCACGAAACCTATGTTGCTCCCAGGAATGAAAAGGAAGAAATACTTGCCGGTATATGGCAGAAAGTTCTTAAATGCCAGAGAGTTGGAATTTATGATAATTTCTTCCATCTCGGAGGAGACTCTATAATGAGTATTCAGGTGGCAGCAAGGGCACATAATGAAGGGATAAATATCACTGCATCACAACTGTTACACCATCCGACCATTGCATCTCTCTGTGTGGAAACAGAGAAAAAGATACTGCCTGAAAGAGACATGGCCCCTCTCACGGGAGAAGTGCCTTTAATACCTGTAGAGAAATGGTTCTTTGAACAGGAATTTATTCATTTAAACCACTTCAATCAGTCTTTTCTCTTTACACTTAAAGAAGAGGGAAACAGAGAAATAATAGAGAAAACTCTGGACCTTCTGGTGAACCATCATGACGGTTTGAGACTGAGATTCAGACAGGGCGAAGGCGGAACAGATGACAGGTGGATTCAGTATTATGAAAAGCCTGACGAATGTTCTGTTTCTCTTGAAATGGTAGATCTTTCTTCTGTGCCGGAAGATTCTTCGCTGTTTATAACTAAAAAATGTAATTTCATACAGGAATCTCTTGATATTACAGAAGGGCCTGTCATGAGAGCATGTCTGTTTAAAGGCCATAGAGACGGCCGTGACAGGTTCTTTATAGTAATACACCATCTCTGCATAGATATGGTTTCGTGGCGTATAATCATAGAAGATTTTCAGAATATATACAGGGAGATTTCTGAAGGTAAAAGCCCGTCTCTACCGGCTAAAAGCTCTTCTTACAGAGACTGGTCCGAGAGTTTAATAAAATATATCCCTTCAGCAGAGAAATTCTTCCATTACTGGACAGAAGTGCTTAAAAATACTTCTTCTCTTCCAGTAGAATATAAAAAATCTACATTTTCCGATATAAGAAACTGTATGGTTTCTCTTGACCTTCATTATACAGAGCTTTTATTAAATATTGTTCCTTCTGCCTATAACACACAGATTAACGATATATTGCTTTCAGCCCTTCTTATTGCTTTCCGTCGTTCTTTCAATATATCTGATCTGGTGATAAATCTGGAGGGACATGGCAGGGAAGAAACTGTGGCAGAAGTTGATCTGTCACGGTCAGCAGGCTGGTTTACGACCATATTCCCGGTTCGTCTGAAGAGTTCTTCCCCTGAAGATTACGGCTCTGTCATAAAATCTGTAAAAGAGATTTTGCGTAACATTCCCGGTAAAGGTCTTTCCTACGGTGTATTGAGATATCTATCTGAACACAGGGAAGCGTTGAAAAAACTGGAACAGAAGAGAGTGGCCTTTAATTATCTCGGACAGTTTGACGGAACCATGATGGACGGAGATTTATTCTCTATGGGAGAGGAAGGACACGGGCCCGATATATCCCCGGATAACGAAATACTAAATCTTCTGGATATCAGCGGTTTTGTTTCACGTGGTTCTCTATCCATGACTTTTGGCTACAGTACTCATATATGGAATGAAAAAGATATTAAAGAAGTGTCAGATAATTTTATTGAGAGCTTAAAAGAGATAATCTGCCACTGCAGTAAACCTGTAACAAAATACCTGACTCCGTCAGATTTCCCTCTTGCTACTCTATCCCAGCATGTCCTTGACGGCATAACCGATCCTTCTTCTATAGAATCTATATACAATCTGTCTCCTCTTCAGGAAGGTCTTTTCTTCCATGCCGTGGCTGCTCCTGATTCCGACCAGTACTGTACACAGGTTTCCTGGACCTATAAGGGAAATCTGAATATAGAGGCTTTAAAAGAGGCCTGGCGCGGTATATATTCATCTCATTCCATATTCAGGACAGCTTTTCTCTGGGAAAGAGCGGATAAGCCTTTCCAGGTAGTTTATAAAAATATATCCCTTCCCTGGTACATGGCTGACATCAGTGAAATGGAGCGGGAAAAACAGGAAGAGGAAATAGAAAAAGTGAGAAAAGACCTGAGGATTCACTGGTTTAATCTGAACAAATTGCCGTTAAGTTATCTTCATCTCTTCATCAGAGGCGAGTCTGAATACAGGTTCATATGGACTTCCCACCATATACTGTTAGACGGCTGGTCCATGCCTTTAGTCTTCGATGAATTAAACAGAAGATACGAAGCCATTGTAAATAAAGAAATTTTTGATTTTACACTTCCTCCCCCGTTTGAAACATATATAAAATGGATTTTTGAACAGGGTGATGAGAAAATTACCGATTACTGGAAGAAAAATCTGGAAAATTTTTCCGAACCCACACCTCTTACAGTAAACAGAACACCTCTGGATATTCATAAATCTGTTGAACATATGAAAGAATACAGTTATACCATTTCCGAAGATTTTTGTAATGAATGTCAGAAATTTGCCCGTTCTGCCGGTGTAACTCTTAATGCCCTCCTTCAGATGGCCTGGAGTTGCGTTCTTTCTTCTTACAGCGGATTAGAAGATATTTTATACGGTATGACTGTTTCCGGAAGGCCTTCTGACCTTACGGGAGTTGAAAAAATGGTAGGACTCTTTATAAATGCCGTTCCTCTCAGAGTAAAACTTGAGCCTGACGAATCGGTAAAAGAGAATCTTAAATATATTCATATTTCCATACAGGACAGCAGTAATATGAGCTATATGTCTCTGAATAAAATTCAGTCTTTCGCCGGTATTCCTCCCGGACAACCGCTCTTTTACTCACTTCTGGCTTTCGAAAACTATCCTTATGAGGAAGGTGCCCTTGAAAATAAAGGAATAGTAATAAAAGATATGAGAGCTTATGAAAAAACCAATTATCCGCTGAACCTGTCCATTGGCCCCGGAAAAGAACTTTTTGTTAAAATTTCCTATGACGGAGACTGCTTTACAGATGATGTCATAGAAAAGATGACGAATGATATAGAAGGTGCGCTGAAATGGATGGTTCAGAACGGAGAAAATCCTCTGAAAGATATGGAGAACAGAAAGTTTTTGCAGATATCTCCCGTATCTCCTATGGATTATTATCCTGTTTCTTCGGGGCAGAAACGTTTAATCCTTGCCGGTCAGATGGAGAGCAGAACCATTGCATTCAATAATCCCTTTGTGTTTTCCATAGAAGGAGTGCTTGACCATAAAAGATTGAGTAGTGCCATAGATAAAATTATTGACCGCCATGAAATACTCCGTACGTCCTTTCATATAAAAGACGATAAACCTGTTCAGAAAATTCATGAAACAGTCAATGTGAAACGTATATACAGGGAAGGAAGTGACGGAGATATACCTGAAATAGTAAAAGATTTCATCCGTCCCTTTGATGTGTCGAAAGTGCCTCTTCTCAGAATCTGTCTCGTAAAAACAGGGGAAAAGAAACATATACTTATTCTGGATATACACAGTATTATCTCTGACAGTATATCGTGTGACATATTTATGAAAGAAGTCTGGAGTTTTTATTACGGACGTGAATTGGAGCCTTTAAAGATACAGTACAGAGATTTTGCCTTCTGGTATGAGAGTTTTCTGAAGTCATACGAAATAAAGAAACAGAAGAAATACTGGCATGAAGTTTATGAAGGTGAAATCCCTCAGCTAAATCTGCTTACCGATTTCCCCCGTCCTTCTGAAATGTCTTTCCATGGAAAACAGAGATTTTATACAATAGACAGTAATGTTACTTCTTCTCTGAAATCACGGGCAGAAGAACAAAACAGCACCCTTTTTATGGTAATGTTCACTTCTTTTTCAGTTCTTATGTCAAAATATACATCCCAGGAGGATATAATCATAGGGACTCCCGTAACGGGAAGAGCATTGCCGGACATCAGTTCACTTATAGGCATGTTTGTAAATACTCTTCCTGTAAGAACCTCTCCTCAGAAGAACAGTACTTTTGATGATTTCTTCAGAGATACGGAAGACAGGATTTTATCCGCCTTTTATAACCAGGACTATCAGTTAGATATGCTTATTGATTCTCTCGGCATAAAGAGAGAGGCAAGCAGGAACACCCTATTTGATGTAATGTTTTCTCTTATAAAGGGAAAAGAAGAACAGGTCATGGAAGATGTTACCGTAAAACCTTTATCTTTTTCCATTGATGCGGCGAAACTGGATCTGTCGTTTACTGTTATTGAAAATGACCGTGATCTCTGTTTCAGTATCGAATACCGAGACGATCTGTTTCTGTCCGAAACTATAGACAGAATGGCAGAGCATTATATTAATCTTCTCCGTGATATATTAAGTAAAAAAGATTTTAAACTCAAAGACCTGAATATACTTTCTGATGCCGAGAAAAACAGGCTCCTTTATGAATTTAATAACACTTCTTTACCTTATAATCTGGAGAGAACAATTCATGAACTCATAGAGGAATGTGCCCTGAAAAATCCTGATAAAATTGCAGTGGTCTGTAAGGAGAGACACCTTACATACAGTGAACTGAACCATTATGGACATATCCTTTCGAGAAAACTTTTATCTTACGGAGTAAAAGATAATGAGATTGTAGCCATAATGGTTTCTCAGAGGCTTGAAATGATTCCCGGTATAGTCGGTATTCTTAAATCAGGAGGAGCTTTCTTACCCATAGATCCGTCATACCCTGCAGAAAGAGTTGAATTTATGCTCCATGATGCAGGAGTATCCGTTCTCCTTACAGAGAAAGATTTAAAGACAAAATTAAACTTCAGCGGTACTATTATATGCCTTGATGAAGACTCTTTATGGGAAGGCTCTGTGACAGAGCCGTTAAAAAGAGGAAAATCTTCGGATCTTGCCTATATTATCTATACGTCAGGCACAACAGGAAAACCGAAAGGAGTAATGATAGAACACCGTTCCCTTGTAAACCTGAGCCTTTACTTTAAAGATTTATTTTCCCTTTCTCCCGGTGACGGAGGCAGTAAATATGCAGGTTTCAGTTTTGATGCCGGTATATCGGAAATATTCCCTTCCCTTATATCAGGTGTAACACTTCATATCATTCCTGAAGAAATCAGA
>JBEHWP010000099.1:0-11986 GCA_040217665.1 Vulcanimicrobiota bacterium | reverse complement strand
TGTGAACTTATAGTATTTTTTCTGTCGAATATGCCTCTGTCAAGATAGATCTCACCGTCTCCCGGTGAAGCCATGAATGTTATTGTATCATTGAAGACTCTGTCCCAGATAAGGGTACCTTTTTTCATATCTACGGCCCATATATGATTTAATGAATTCATATAGAGATTTTTTGAGTCACCTGTTACTTTTGCAAGGGATTCTCCCAGGTTTTTATCTGAAACAATGGCATGGGTGGAAGGGTTTATGGCAAGGAAACCATGAGAGCCTGCAATGAATATAAGTTCGTCTTCAGGTGAAGTCTTACTGAGTTTTATACTGTAAGGGTCAAGGTATGATTTTTGTTTTTCAAGATAGACAGGTTCCGAGAAACCTTCTTTTTTCCACAGTTCTTTCCCTGACATATCTACGGCACTTACACCCTGTTCGGACAGTATATAAAATGTATCTTTCACCGGTAAAATCTTTTTTATCTGTCCCGATGCACTGTAATTCCATTTGATGTTTCCTCCTGCTGTGTCAATTGCACAAAGAAGATCTTCAGAAACTGCATAAAGGACATCAGTTATATTTTTATCAACAGGTGAAGGATTCTTTATATCTACTTTCCAGATTTTTTCACCTTTTGTTTTCGATAGAGCAGTTATAGAATCACTGTTAAATGTGTAAATAACATTTCCTGACATGAAATTCTGTGACATAAAAGGACTTTCCGACGTGTATTTCCACAACAGAATTCCTTTTGCTTTATCAATTCCATAGACTGAAGATTTACTGTCGAACAGGTAAAGAGTATTTTCTTCAGACCTGTGATATATTTCTGCAACAGGGCAGTCTGTTTTAATTTCCCACTGACATGTCCCTGTTTTTGCATCTACTTTGTAGAAATAAGAGTCTTTATCAGATGCATAGATGAAGCCGTCTTTTTCATCGAATACTCCTTCTGCAACACCTTCGTTATGCATGGGGAATTCCCATATGAATTCGCCGTTTGTAAGATTCATTGCGTAAAGACTTGATTTTGAAGAATAGAGATAACAGACTCTGTCTATGAAATTATCATAAATAAGGCCGTATAATACAGGATCAAAACCGAACACAGAATCCTTTAATCTCCATAATTCCTTACCTGTTTCCAGATTGAGTCCGAATACTACGCCGCTTGTTATCATAATTCCGTCTTTCAGAAGTCCTTTTCTTACATTGAAGGTGTTGAAATATATTCTGTCACTGTATATTTTATATTCAGGTTTTATCTTTACATTTTCAGCTAAATATGACAGCCCTTCTTCTTCGGAGAATTTAAAGATACACATGTCTATTACGGAACCCCATTTTTTTTCTCCCTTTTCATTGAATAAATAGGCAAAGCTTTCATCTTTAGAGCCCCATACGGAACCTGCCACATCTCCTGCAATATTACCAAGGAAACCTCCGAATATGGATGACGTTACACTCAATACTTTTGCCATATCTTCATTATGGCCGTAACATGTGAGCATATGGCTTTCTCCGATTAAATCGGAAGATAATTTTTCCATAGTCCATATGAGTTTATCTCCTCCTGCAACAGGTGTTTTACTTATGAACTCACAGAAAGGGTTGTCCATAAACAGTAAATCTCCCTGATCCAGGATGTTTATTTCACTGGTAATTCTGTCCCCCAGTTTAATGGTTATTCCTTTAAGTATTTCCTGAATTTCGGCAGTCGAAATATTTTCTCCTATTTCTTCCGCTTTAAGCCTTGCCACAGGAATATTCTGTCTTTCTACCGTAAAGAATTTTCCTTTATCTTTATCGCTGTCAAGGCCATGTTTTGTCCCTGTATCGATTTTTACTTTATTATCCGTCACTTCAGTGACAGTTCCTTTTATATTCCCGATATCTACGGGATGGGCTTCTTCAAATTTTTCTTCTGCAGAGGAACTTTCAGAAGAATAACATAGAGGGGATAAAAAAAATACAATGAAAATCATAAGAATAACATGTAATATTTTCATAATAAACACCTCCCGAATTTTTTATTTGATATTTATATTTTAACAGAGAAAGAGACTTAAAAACAATAATAAATAAGTATCTAAATCTTTATATTACCTGCCATTCATCATCAAGTATGGCATATATACATTCGTCAAGCCATTCTCCATCTATAAAAAGGTTTTTCCTGAAATGTGCTTCTTTTCTCATACCGGCTCTCTCAAGGAGGGCAATGGAAGGTTTGTTTTCAGGGTCAACCGAAGCAAAAACCCTGTGTTTACCGAGTTTTTTGAAGAGATAATTCAGAATTTCCCTGACAGCTTCTATTCCATATCCTTTACCCTGAAAATCCGGTGAAATGGTATAACCTATCTCTGTTTCCGGAAAATTTGTTTCAAAAAAATGAAGACCTGTATCGCCGATCATTTTATTCGTTTCTTTTATACATATAGCCATTTGAAACCAGGTGCCGGGAATATTCGGGTGAATTTCATTCATCGATTTGATAAAATCTTCTATTTCCTGAATATTTTTCGGTTTCCATGACTGATATTTTATAACATTTTTATGGGATCTGTATTTAAAAAAATCTTCTTTATCACTTAATTTGAGCCTTCTTATTACAAGCCTGTCAGTATATAAACACTTAAAATCCATATCAATATATTCTTTATAAACAGAATTTTTATCTATATAATATGTTTCCACTTTTCTTTCACCACCATAGGAATTTATTGAAAATCTGTGAGTTCCAGACGAAACTTCTGAATCCTGCAATTCTCAGTATCTGCCACATATATATTAAGGTCTCTTTTATTTCTTTTCCCCATTTACCTGTAAAGTTTATTATTCCCGGATTTGAATTATCTGCATCTGAAAACATAAAAACCTCCTTTATTACCGATTATACCATAATTAACAAAAATTCATAGATATTTACTCTCAATTGTGTTATTATACATTTATTACGAGAATCGTGATACGTGAATGGTTTAAACCCTGCCCATCACCCATCCCTTATTACGACTCACCTGTTACGCGTTACGCATCACGATTCCCATAAACTGATGAGGAGGAAAATTTATGGTTAAAAACAGAAGGGTTTATATATCTGAAAGTACTGTAAAAAAAATACCTGCCTCTATTGACAGTCAAAGATTAGAAACCTGTATAAAATCAACCTTTACAGAGAAATCTTTTATGGACAGGTTAGAGAGTCTACAATATACACAGGGAGAAATAAAAGAAATTCTGAAATATGTCTGTTATTATCTTGAAGATTTTTCCGTGGATATAATGAAGCTTACAAAAGAAAAACAGGCAATGGAAGATTTCTTAAAAGAAAATCCCGATTTTATAAACACGCAGTTTTTACCGGAGGGAAAGACACTGCTTCACATGGTTTCCGGTTACGATACGGCAGAATATCTCATAAAACAGGGGGCAGATGTGAATGCCAGAGATTTTCATGGAAATACTCCTCTTCATGTAACCTACAATCCTTATATTGCAGAACTTCTTATATCTTCGGGGGCAGATATAAAAGCAGAGAATAAAGCAGGTTCTAAACCTGACACATGTCAGGAGTCAAGGGGGAATTATGAAATAGAACAGGCCGCATATGACAGAGACGGAGAAGGTAACGTTTACGGTAAAATGGCTCTTATTGTTGCAGAAGCCATAAGAGCCATGAAAAAAGAAATGGAGAAAGAATAAAGAGACATCAATTACCGGTAAAGGGTATCTGATAACCACAGTTTGTACAGAAACTGTTATTACCGGTAATTTTTTCATTACAGGAAGGGCAAATTGTTTCTCCTCCGTCGGGAAGACTCTTATTCTCTGAAAGAGATTTGACTGTCACTGCAGATAATTCCCTGGCGAATTTTATCAGTCCGTAGATATCTTCATACATAATATGAGCAAGGCCTGAAATATAAAGTATGTTATCAGTTACTGCTATTACTGTTCCCATATTCATAGTAGATACAGAACCTGCTCCGCCGGTAATCTTCGAGTAACTTTCCAGAACTTCTCTTACGGGAGGAGTAAGAAAATTTTTATTTCTTATATCTGTTGTATAAAGAACAAATTTATCAAAATCTTCAGTTCTGACAGGCAGTAATCCCCTTCCTTCTATCATACCGGACACGAGTGATTCAATAATATTCGGCATTCTGGAACGTATCAAAACAGTGCCTTCAATATGTAAGGGAAGCGTAATAAGCAGAATTACATCTCCCGGAGAAGAAGTGCGTCCTGAAGTCACACTGGCAGAAGATACATATAAAGTGTTTCCTTCTTCTTCCCTCATAATCAATTTAGCAGGAGTAATCCTGTCATAATTACTGTAGCTGTTTGCAACCTTCATGGCCTTCCTAATAAATTCATTTTTTTCTTCACGAGAATTCATTATATCCCTGAATCCTTCCTTCATAATGAGTTCTCCGTATATTTTTTCTACTTTCATGCTGTTTTTTACAGACGTATAGATCATAAGACCGAAAAACAGGACAATAATAGTAAAGAAAATTACAAGAAAAATCATGCCTGACATATATTTCCCCCTCTATATGTTTCACGTGAAACAAATTTATGTATTACAACTTACTGAGGTAACTGAATCCCATAAGAAAACCTCTTTTTAACTCTATTCATAAATTATTTAGATAAATTTCTAAAGCCTTATTTTACGGCATTAAAAATGAAAATTCCTATACTCTTAAATTATATCCTGAAAGATAAGTATTTATCAAGCTAATATTTTATTTTCAAGAAGGAATTTTTCATTTATATATCAAATATAATAATTACAAAAAAATTAATATTCGAAAATCTACAAACAGTAAGAGTGGCGCATCCTGTAAAATTACCACTCAGTGAAAACCACTCAGTGATGACCGGGACAGACAAAATAGTAACAGAAAAATGTCTGATCTTTAATTCTCTTTTTTTGCGGGAATTAATTTTGTAATAGCCTCCTGAGTAACCGGTAAAGTCAGATATTATTACAGGTTTGTCCGGAGCGGCACAGTGTAAATTTTTCAAAAACATTGAATCTTTAATTAATAAAAAGGCATCTATATAAATAACAATTTTCATAAAAAAATTACGGAGGTGTTTTAAAAATGTTTGTAAAACAATACTATGTAAAGGGTCTGGCTCATGTATCCTATCTTCTGGGAGGGAAAGGAGAATGTGCCATAATAGACCCTAAAAGAGATGTACAGGAATATATTGATGATGCAAAGGATATGGGCTATAAAATCACCCATATTCTGGAGACCCATCTCCATGCAGATTTTATTTCAGGTCATATGGAGCTTGCAAAGAAAACAGGGGCAAAAATAATAGCTCCAAAGGCTTCAAACTGCAAATTTCCCCATGATGCAGTATCAGACGGTGATGAATTCAGGATTGAACATTTAACATTCAGAGTCATTTCCACACCGGGTCATACTCCTGATGGAGTCTGTTATGTTGTAACAGATACATCCAGAGGAGAAGAACCATGCGGACTTTTCAGCGGTGATACACTGTTTGTAGGTGATGTGGGCAGACCTGATCTCTTCCCCGGTATGGCAGACGAACTGGCTGAAAAATTATTCGGAAGTTTAAAGAAACTCATGGAACTGCCTGATTTCGTGGAGGTTTATCCCGCTCATGGCGCAGGTTCACTCTGCGGTAAGGCTATGAGCGCAAAAAGGACATCCACCATAGGCTATGAAAGAAGATACAATAAATCACTGAAACCTTCCACACTGGAAGATTTCAAAAAATTCCTTCTTGCTGAAATGCCTGCGGCACCGGATCATTTTTCAAGATGTTCTGCTACAAACGGCGCGGGCCCAACACGTACGGAAGAATTACCTCCCGTAAAAGCTATGTCTCCGAAGGAATTCAATAAAGCCATAGACAAAGGCTGTCTCGTACTGGACACCAGATCTGTTGCAGCCTTTGGAGGATATCATATACCGGGTTCTATTCATAACCCGCTTACAGGTAATTTCCAGACCTTTTCAGGGTGGCTTCTCCCTGTAGATCGTCCATTACTGCTCGTTGTGAAAACAAAAGAAGATCTATCAGATGCCATTATTCAACTGAGAAGAGTCGGCCTGGATAAAGTTGAAGGATGGCTTGACGGAGGACTTCAAAAATGGGCAAATGCCGGTTTCCCGGTAGAAGGTATAAAGCAGATTTCTGTTCATGAAGTAAAAGAAATGTGTAATAAGAAAGATTTTACTTTACTCGATGTAAGAGCAAAAGGAGAATTTCAGAATTTCCATATAGAAGGAGCCGTCCATATGGCAGCACCTGATACAAGAACCGGCTATAAAGATATTACAGGAGAACCTGTTCTATGTATATGCAGCACAGGACAGCGCTCCAGCATGGCAGCAAGTATCCTTAAAACAAAGGGAATCAAAAATGTGGCAAATGTTGCAGGAGGAGTGACTGCATGGGCAGCAGCAGGGTTCACTGAAACATGTCCTGTATGTCAGAATGTTCATGGACCTAAAATTTAGGTCGTGACGCGTAACGCGTGACGCGTGACGGGAGGAACTGTCTATCCGTTACATGTTACGCGTTATGATTCTATTTATCTTAATGACCTCGTAACGCGTAATGCGTAATGCGTGATGCGCGATATAAACCCGTCAAGAGTTACGCATACGCGTCACGAAGCATTTAAATTCTGATAAATTATAAAATACACTATAAATTATTAAGAATCCTTTTCTATTTACATGTATCTTATTAAGTAACAATCATAATTCCACGCGTCACGCGTCACGCGTTACGCATCACGATCGGAGGTAATTAAAAATGTTTAAAACAATTTTTATAGATATATGGCCCTGGTGGGCAGGAGGAGCTGCCATAGGTTTATTTATCTTTCTCTTTTTTGTCTTCACAGGCAATCCCCTGGGAGTATCTACAGGATGTGTAAATCTGTGTAAAATAACTCTTCCTACAAAAGGAATGAAATTTTTTGATAAGGAAGCTTTTAAGAATAAATTCGACTGGCGCTTTTTCTTCGTAGTCGGACTTATTGCAGGTGGATTTATTTCGATAACTTTATCTAAAGATCTTACCTTTAATTTTGACAAAGGTTTTACCATGTTAGCAACTATTTTCCCCGGTTATTTAAAATATATAATGTTGTTTGCAGGCGGAATCCTTGTAGGTTTCGGAGCAAGATTTGCCGGTGGATGTACATCAGGTCATGGTATAGTAGGTAATGCGCAATTAGCACTGCCGAGTTTCATTTCAACCATATGTTTTATGATAGGCGGATTCCTTATGATAAATATTCTGTTCAGATTACTGGGGGTGCATTAATGATGACCATATTAAATCTATTTTTCGGAATTTTATTCGGCTTCATCCTCTCAAGGGTGGGAGCAACACAGTATGATCTTATAGCAAATATGTTTTTACTTAAAAATCTTCATCTGATGGGAGTAATAGGAGGCGGAGTAGTAGTAGGTGCCATAGGCATTCAGATAATAAAAAGAGCACATCTGAAAACAATAACAGGTGAAGAGATAAAAATATCACCTAAAGACCGCCACTGGGGTAATGTAATAGGAGGACTTATATTCGGCATTGGATGGGGTATTACAGGATCATGTCCAGGTACCATATTAACTCAGCTCGGAGAAGGGAAACTGGCGGCATTATTTACTCTGGCAGGAATGATACTGGGTACATACCTTTTCGGCCTCCTCTATCCGAAACTGGAACATCTTGCAACTGCAGCGAAAAAGCAGTGAGACGTGAGACGTGAAAAGTGAAAAGTGAAAAGTGAGCAGTGGCACCCTGTGTTCGCCCGGTACCGGTAAAACACGCATCACGCATTACGCATCACAATTACAAGGAGAAAACAATAATTGAAGGATAAAGAAAAATTTGAACCGGCAAACAAAATTTTTTCTCTTTTTCCTCTTCTGGATTGTCTGAGAAAATACAGTAAAGAAGATATAACAGGAGACCTTACGGCAGGTCTTACTATTACAGTATTATTAATACCTCAGGCTATGGCCTATGCCATGATTGCAGGTCTCCCTCCTGTAACAGGTCTTTATGCATCCATAGTGCCTTTAGCTATTTATGCCATTATGGGAACATCGAGACAGCTCTCTGTAGGGCCTGTAGCAATAGTCTCACTTATGGTTGCATCGTCTCTGGCCGGTTTCAATCTGACACAGGAAGAATATATAGCTCATACCATATTCCTCTCTCTTATATCAGGTATATTACTTTTAATGATGGGTGTCTTCAGAACAGGTTTTCTGGATAATTTTCTTTCCCACTCCATGATAAGCGGCTATACATCTGCCGCTGCCATTATAATAGGCATGAGCCAGTTAAAACATCTTACAGGGGTAAATATTCGGGAGCATCATATAGTATTTGTAACACTTTACGAAACAATCAAACATATTAATGAAATAAAATGGCCTGCATTGATTATGGGTCTTATCAGCATAGGAATAATCTATGTGTTAAAACATATAAACAGGAAAATCCCGGGCCCTCTTATAGCTATAATTCTTGGCATGTTAACAGTTTACTACGGAAACTTATCGGAAAATATTTCTGTCATAGGAAATGTGCCAAAAGGATTTCCTCCTTTCAGGATACCGGAACTGGATTTTAAACTTATTCCGGATTTATTTCTTGTAGCTCTTACTGTAAGTATAGTAGGTTTTATGGAATCCATATCCGTAGCAAAAGCTATCGCTGCAAGGACAAGACATAATATAGACGCAAACAGAGAATTGATTGCTCTGGGACTTGCAAACACAGGAGGAGCATTTTTCAGTGCCTATCCTGTAACAGGAGGTTTTTCAAGAACTGCAGTAAATTATGAAGCAGGAGCCAGAACAGGTATGGCATCTATTATTACTGCAACTGCAATTGCTCTGACCGTATCATTTCTTACGCCATATCTTTATTATATACCCGGAACCTGCCTTGCCGCCGTGATTATGGTTGCAGTTGCAGGGCTTATAGATATAAAAGGAGCATTGCATACATTCAGGGTTAAAAGAAAAGACGGTTATATCCTGTTAACTACATTCCTTACAACCCTTCTTATAGGTGTGGAACAGGGAATCTTAACAGGTGTAATCACATCTCTCGCCCTGTTTATATGGAGAACTGCAAGACCTCATGTAGCAGTTCTCGGAAAAATGCCTGAAAGTGACGATATATATAGAAATGTAGAAAGATTTCCCGAAGTAATAACATGGACTCATATCGGTATACTTCGTGTCGATGCATCTTTATATTTTGCCAATGCAAAATTTCTGGAGAATAAAATCATTCAATTGCTCTCAGAGAAAAAAGAAATAAAACATGTTATACTTGATGGCAGTGGTATAAATGATATAGATGCATCTGCGGAAGAAACACTGAGAGATATAGTAAATAACCTGAAATTACAGGGATGTGAATTTTATATAACGTCACTGAAAGGCCCTGTAAGGGATGTTCTTAAGGATGCAGATTTTTATAATTTTCTCGGTGAAGATCATTTTTTCGATACTATTTCACAGGCAGTAAAAAAATTGAATTGTGAGTAACGAAAACATTTTATATCGTGACGTGTAACGCGTGACGCGTGACGCGAGGATACTAATCGTTCTAATAATCTGCCAGAGTTATTTTTATTACAATCCTTATTCGGATAAATTATATTTTCGACAGTATTTCACAGACAATGTGAATGGCGAGTAATAATCATTACACATTACATAAAAGAGGTGTATCAATGCTCATTATCTTACTTTACATACTGCTCGGTCTGGCAGCTGGATTTCTCGGAGGGCTCATAGGCATAGGAGGAGGAGTAATTATTGTTCCTGCCCTGGTTTTTTTATTCGGTCTTTCACAGCACAAGGCCCAGGGAACAACACTGGCTTTACTTGTACCTCCTATCGGTATTCTGGCGGCATGGACCTATTTCAAACAGGGCTACGTAGATTTAAAGATTGCTATTTGTATATGCATCGGTTTCTTTTTAGGAGGACTTTTCGGAGCAAAACTGGCCACGCATTTATCCAATAATCTCCTTGAAAAGGTCTTTGGTATAGCACTTATATTAATAGGATTGAAAATGTTATTCAAACATTAAGGTCAAAATTTCTGGAAAATAAAAACCGGTTTATAAATATTCAAAAAACTATAAGGA
The DNA here is from genome assembly GCA_040217665.1 of Vulcanimicrobiota bacterium. Taxonomy (GTDB): domain Bacteria; phylum Vulcanimicrobiota; class SpSt-956; order SpSt-956; family JAKJGF01; genus CALARM01. The sequence goes on along the minus strand of JBEHWP010000099.1, from coordinate 1,806 downwards.
GGTCAAATAAATGTCAAATAAAACAGATAATACAGCTCAGTGTGTTGAACCTGCCAGAGGCCCGATAACAGATGAAGAAAGTAATATGGTTCAAAAACAGGTGGTGCAGGCAAAAGTCGGTGCATTGGCACCTGACTTCGAAGCATCTGCCTATGTGAACGGAGAATTTAAAAATATAAAACTCTCCGATTACAGAGGTAAATGGGTTTCACTCTGTTTCTATCCCGGTGATTTCACCTTTGTGTGACCGACTGAACTGTCGGCAGTTGCCGTCAAGTACAATGAACTTAAAACCATGGGTGTAGAAGTACTTTCAGTGAGTACAGACAGTCGTTTTGTTCATAAAATATGGCAGGAAGAAGAATTATCAAAAATGGTGGAAGGCGGAGTACCATATCCTATGCTCTCAGACGGAGGAGGGAAAATAGGAAAAATATACGGAGTTTATGATGAAGCAGGTGGAGTCAATATAAGAGGACGTTTTCTTATAGATCCCGATGGCATTATTCAGGCAATGGAAGTTCTCACTCCTTCCGTAGGAAGAAATGTCTCAGAATTAATCCGTCAGATAAAGGCTTTTCAGCATGTCAGAAAAACAGGTGAAGTAATGCCTTCTGAATGGCAGCCAGGGAAACCAACTTTAAAGCCAGGTATCGATCTTGCAGGTAAAGTATGGAAAATATGGAAACCTGAACATCAGGTCTGACCATATTTTATATAAATTATAAACCGGTTTTTTTAACATAAAAGGGGCTGACAAAAACTATGTCAGCCCCTTTACAATGATAAAATTTTAAAATTTCACTTCCAGTCTTGTAACTAATTTATTTGCCGTATAATTCCAGCTATTATCAAGAATCCTCGTATCATCATTAAAAGAATAAAATTTATAGTCCACAATCCAGGAACTGGTATCATTGAATTTATACTGAGTTCCAAAACCGGGAATAAGCTGTGACTCTTCTATGTTTCCACCATTATCTTTTATACCTTTTGCTTTATAATATTCCAGATTTCCCTGAACAGAAAATTTATCTGTAATATCATAAGTAACACCTGTATTGACAAAATGATAAGAATAATCAGTATTCTGCTCAGATACCCTTCCTGTTGTTCCGGAAGCATAATCTCTCTGGAAATTCTGATAATCATACATACCCCAGATATGTACCTTTTCACCTGCATCATATCGGCCTCCAAGTCTTACATATATTTCACTGCCTTTACTATCTGAACTGTAGCGAAATATTGAATCCTGATTTCCATAATTATTTACTCTGTTAAGGCCGGTAAGAGGATCAATATTAAAATTATTTTCGTCAAGTGTACTTCTGGTAGGTTCTATCTGTTTTAAATAACTGAAATCTCCGTATATATCTCCTTTTTCAAATTTACAGGACAGACCTCCTTCAAAGCCCTGTCTGTTGGCTCTGAATTTTCCAAATCTTATTGCATTTCCCCATCTCTGTCCGTATTTCCAGTCCCAGCCGTTATGATAACCATCACTATAGGCTCTCAGCCATGTCTGATGATAGGAGAGAGGATCGTAATTGGGAGCAGTATAATCATATTCTCCATAAAACTGCAGTTTATCCATTTTCACCTGTGCTCCTATATTGAACAGATAACCTTTACCGTTTTGATTGGAAGGATCACGAAGATTTATGTCAAATCGAGTACCTGCAAATTCTCCGTATATTTTTATATCTTCTTTTATATTATAATGGCCTTTAAAGCCATAATAAATAGTTTCTCTTGGTTCCTGAAAATAAGATACATCAGATGAAGTTACAGGATTGCTGGCAT
>JBEHWP010000098.1:0-12127 GCA_040217665.1 Vulcanimicrobiota bacterium | reverse complement strand
AGGGCTTTTATTTTTTTTGCCAGTTCACGGCCATTCATACCCGGCATAACTACATCTGTAAGAAGGAGGTGAATCTCTCCCCTGTGTTCTCTGGCCATGTTTATTGCCTGTTCCGGTGTATTTGCTGCCAGCACCCTGTATCCCATACTTTCAAGAATAATTCTGCTCACATTCATTACTGACAGTTCATCTTCTACCAGGAGCACTGTTTCTCCTCCCCTGTGCCCTCCTTCAGCCGCCTTTATGTCAGATGTTTTCATAAGTTCTTCCGAAAAGCGAGGCATGTATATATTGAAAATTGTTCCTTTACCGGGCTCGCTATCAACATGTATAAAACCATTGTTCTGTATAACTATACCGTATACCGTGGCCAGTCCCAGTCCTGTACCTTTTCCTATTTCCTTGGTGGTAAAAAATGGTTCGAATATGTGTTCAACTACATGCTTTTCCATTCCGTAACCGGTGTCACTTACGGAAAGCATTACGTAATCACCGGGTATATAGCCGGCATGAAGGGAACAATAAGCATCGTCAAAAGTAACATTTCCCGTTTCGATAGTAATCCTGCCTGTATCTGAAATAGAGTCACGGGCATTAACACAGAGATTGGCAAGAATCTGATCTATTTGGACCGGGTCAACCTTCACATACCACAGTCCGGCGGAAGGTTTCCACTGAAGTTCAATATCTTCTCCTATAAGGCGGCGCAGCATCCTGAACATGTCACCAACTATCTCATTCAGGTCTATCACCCTGGGGCTGACTGTCTGCTGACGGGCAAATGCCAGAAGCTGCCTTATAAGATTGGCAGATCGTCTGGATGCATTATTAATTGCTTCCAGATCTTTATATACAGGATTATCCAGAGAAACCTGAGCCAGAGCCTCTCCTATGTGGAAGAAAATCACCATGAGCATATTGTTGAAATCATGGGCCAGACCACCGGCCAGACGGCCGATAGATTCCATTTTCTGGGCCTGCAGAAGCTGTAATTCCATATTGTGACGCTCTTTCTCAATCTTCTTATGCTGTGTAATATCACTGTGAATACCAACAAGATTGGTTACATGCCCTTCAGCATCTTTGCTTGCATAGGCCCGTAAAAAAATATTTAATATGCTCCTGTCCTTTGAATACATTTCAACTTCCCCTGACCACTGGCCTCCTTCCATAATAGTATTGAACACTTCTTTACCTGTATGTTCATCCACATAAACAGAGACAGGGGATTTTTCGTTAATATGACCAAACAGATCAGAAAATGCTCTGTTCTGGTAAAAATGTTTTCCGTCGGGAGTTGACATGCCTATAGCATCAAATGAACTTTCAACAGATTCCTGAAAAAGGCGTAATCTCTCCTCTGCCAGTTTACGTTCAGTAACATTTTCATGCATCAATGCAAAATTCTCCACTTTCCCGTCCTGACCTAATATGGGGAAGGCAACCATACGAATCCACAGAGGCGTATCAGGGAAATCCGGTCCCAGTTGACGGACATTATAATGAAATTCCGGGAAGCAGACAATCTCACCGTCGAGAACACGGCACAGGTCCTTCTGCAGTCCCTTATCAAGGATTACAGGATCATCGAATACCGTATAATCGGAAGGAGGTACTGCACCGAATAACTTTATAAGAGATCTGTTGGCTTTTATTGTAAATCCGTTTCTGTCGAGTAGCTGTATGGAATAAGGGTTGAGTTCTATGAAGTCCCGCAGAGTTGATGACTCTTTCTGAAGTTCCATTTCGACACGTCTTCGTTCCGTAATATCTCGAAAATACCAGACTCTTCCGCGGTATATGCCGTCAGAGCCTATCATAGGTGCCGAATAACGCTCAAAAATTCGTCCGTCTTTCAGTAAAATCTCGTCAAAGCTGGTCTCTTCTGTATGTTCATAAAGGTAGTTCACTTTAGTCAGAAATTGTTCCGGCTCAGGTAATCTATCAAGAACTGCATTCAGGGCAAGTTTATCTGATTTTGTGGCAAGAATCTCTTCAGGGATACCCCACATTAAAGCAAATTTATGATTATATGAAAGAATACTGGCTTCTTTGCCGACAACGAGAATTCCGTCTATAGCAGTTTCCTGCTGGGTAGATAGAATGAGATTTCTGAAGGTCAATTCTTCTTCAATTCTTTTATGTTCAGTTATGTTCAGTGCAACACCCATATAATAGAGAGGATTGCCGTCGTCATCTTTGATGGCAGTACCTGCAGAGGTAAACCATAGCCAGTCACCGCCGGTACTCTTTACCCGGTACTGGACTCCTTTCTGCGGCAGTCCTGTCCTGTATACAAGGTTCAGGAAATCATAACATGTCTGCACATCATCAGGATGGACAAAAGGAGTAAAATTTTTGCCAATTACTTCATTTACAGGATGACCTATAATATGAGTCCATGCAGGAGAAACAAACAGAAACTCGCCTGTACAGGAGAGGGTATAAATAACCTCTTCGGCATTTTCAATAATGGCACGTAACTGCTGATCATTTGCCATCAAAGTATCTCTCGCCTGTCTGAGGACGATGATTTCTTCTCCGAGTTTTTCATTGTCTGCTGAAAGGCCGGCATTTATCAGACGCAGATTCTGCAATTCACTTATAAGTTCTTCTTTTGTTTTTTTTTCATCTATCATTCTATCTTTCTCCAGAGGAATGAATAATGACAGTAGAATAGTAAGTTCTGTAAAACTTCAATAAACCCTTTTTCCGGGAAGAACTCCTCTTACGCCGCCTTTAGGATTTTCCATATCCCCTTTATATCGGGGAATGATATGAACATGGAGATGCATAACACTCTGCCCTGCCGGGATACCGATATTTACCCCTATATTATAACCGTCAGGCCTGAATTTTTCATCCAGCAAAATTTTTGCTTCATCTATAAGCTTTATAATGGCAATCTTTTCTTCCGTTGTGGCATCAAAATAATTCTCGAAATGCCTCCATGGCATGACAAGTAAATGACCTTTACTTACGGGATATTTATCAAATCTTGCAAAAGAAAGGTCATTTTTTAAAACTGCTTCTTCTTCCCTGTGATTACAGAAAGGACATTCTTTATATTTCATAATCTCAATCAACAACAGAGAAAAATCCCTGTTCCTTAAAATGATGATCAAAGGCAAAAGCCGATGTAATAGAGAGTTTTCTCATTACAATAAAACTTATACAGTCTACGAGACTCAGTTCCTTTCTGTTGGCAGAAAGCAATCCTGTTGTTGCCAGTTCATGTGTAAAGGAATCGACCCATTCAATAACCATAATGGGTACAATATTACCCTGGAAATTTCTGACTCCTTTTATACCGAAACGGCTCTGAAGCAATGAAATAGTTTCAACAAGTATATAATTTGTACAGATCAAACATTCACCGGACAAAACCAGATCTTTCCAGATTTTGCCTGAGCGTTCATGATTATCATCATCTATATCTAAAATAGAAATGAAAGCCGAAGTATCAATAAAAATCATTGCCCATACCCCCCGGCTAAATATTTATCATGGTTTACAGCTAAATCTTTTATGCCGCTCCTGAGAGTGCCTGTGGCAGCGATTGCCCTCTGTCTCTTCTCTTCAACAGTAATATCAGGGCTGGACTGAAGCAACATATCTACAGCTTTTCTTATAAGTTCTGAAATAGACTCCTGCTTTCTCACAGACATGTCTTTTAAAGCCTGAGACTGTTCTTCAGTTAATTGAATCTGTGTTCGAATCATAAAAAATCTACCTCCATGATTACATTCTTAATGTAATGATAACATATTTTTTCATTGAGTGCAATATGTATTATGAAACAGGATTTTCATTCTCCTGTGTTGAATTTTTGAAAAAATACAGAATTAGAATTTAATTAAAGTGAAAAGTGAAAAGTGAAAAGAACATGGCATTACTCATCATTCACTATTCACTACTCACTTTTCACTTATTCTTAATAATAATGAGGTGATCATAATGAATATCGGTCTTATCGGTCTTGCAGTAATGGGACAGAATCTTGTATTAAATATGGAAAGGTGCGGTTATTCTGTAGCAGTCTATAACAGAACAGCTTCAAAGACAGAGGAATTCATGAAAAACAGAGCTGCCGGGAAAAATATAAAACCTGCTTTTTCCATAGAAGAGCTTGTGAATATGCTGGATAAACCCCGGAAAGTCATGATAATGGTCAAAGCGGGGAAACCTGTAGATGACAATATAGAAGAACTTCTTAAATATCTTGAAAAAGGAGATATTATTATTGACGGAGGGAATTCTCACTTTACCGATACGGACAGAAGGATTGGAGATATAGAGAAAAGGGGCATTCTTTATCTCGGCACAGGTGTAAGCGGAGGAGAAGAAGGAGCGTTAAAAGGGCCATGCATTATGCCCGGCGGAAATGAAAAAGCCTGGGAAGAGGTAAAAAATATATTTTTAGATATTTCTGCTAAAGTAGATGGTATTCCCTGCTGTGCCTTTACAGGTTCAGGATCTTCAGGGCATTTTGTAAAAATGGTTCATAACGGCATTGAATACGGTGATATGCAGCTCATTGCAGAAGCCTATGATTTTTTAAGGCATGGTCTTTCCCTTAACCTTGAAGAAATAAGGGAGATTTTTCTTAAATGGAAAGAAAGTGAACTGAATTCCTATCTTATAGATATCACTGCCGATATACTCGGAGTTATGGATGAAGAAACAGGGAAACCGGTAGTGGATATTATTCTGGACAAAGCAGGCCAGAAAGGTACAGGTAAATGGACATCCCAGGCGGCTCTCGACCTGGGGGTTCCCGTATCTGTGATTGATACGGCAGTCATGGGGAGAAATATATCTTCTTTTAAATCCGAGAGAATTAAAGCTTCACAGTTCCTGAAAGGGCCGTCAGAACCATTCAGAGGTGACAGACAGAAAATGATTGAAGCAGTTTATGACAGCCTCCTCTGTTCTAAAATAACATCCTATGCCCAGGGTATGTCCATGTTATCTGCAGCATCAAAAGAGTACAATTATAATCTGAATTTACATGAAATAGCCCAGATATGGAAAGGAGGCTGTATTATAAGATCAACCCTTCTGGAACCTATAAAACAGGCTTTTCTTAAAAATCCTTCCCTGGAAAATTTATATATGGATGAATATTTCAACAGGATACTCAATGAGAAACACCATAACTGGCGGCGGAGAGTGGCAGAAACTGTAATGTGCGGCATTCCATGTCCGGGTGCTGCATCTTCTCTTGAATATTATGATTCCTACAGATCGGAACGATTACCTGCCAATCTCCTGCAGGCTCAGAGGGATTATTTCGGCGCCCATACCTTTGAGAGGATTGACAGAGAAGGGACATTTCATCATCAATGGGTTTAATGAGGTAAACATAAAATATATACTCCCGTAACTGGTAACGGGTAACGCGTGACGGGAGGAAAACCTTTATTACATGCTTATGCTCAGGTCAGTAATAAGACAGAAAAGGAGATGAGTGTTATGGATAAATGCACCTGTAAAGAGAATAATAGAGAAACAGGAAAAATTCTTCACCATTTTTCAGGAGGCAATATACCTGTTTCAATAGTGATCTTCGGCGCAAGCGGCGATCTTACAAAAAGGAAACTCATGCCGGCACTGTTTAATTTATTCAAAGAGAAAATGCTTCCGGAACATATAACTATTACAGGTTTTGCCAGAAGTGTAAAATCAGATGAAGAATTTCGCAGGGAAATAGAAGACATGGCAAAGACTATTCTCGCAGAAGAATTTGATGAAGAACTCTGGAAACAATACAGAGAAAAGATCCATTATCATTCGGGAAATTTCGATACCCCTTCTGATTATTCGTCACTCAAAGAATTTCTGGAAGAAAAAGGAATGAACTGGAATAAAATATATTATCTTGCCTGTGATCCGAAATTTTTCTACCCTGTAGTGGAAAATCTGTCTTTCTGCGGATTAATCAGCGACGGTTACAGTAATATATGGACCAGAGTGGTCATAGAAAAACCATTCGGTCATGATGTTAAATCGGCAACGGAACTGAACAGGAAACTGGCCCGGTATCTTTCGGAAGATCAGATTTACAGAATTGATCACTATCTCGGGAAGGAAACGGTGCAGAATATACTGTCTTTTCGTTTCGGCAATTCTATTTTCGAACCTATTTTCAACAATAAATATATAGATCATGTACAGATTACAGTTGCAGAAACCCTGGGCATGGAAGGAAGAAGAGGTGGTTATTACGATAAAAATGGTGCCATAAAAGATATAATACAGAACCACGGTATGCAGCTTCTGGCTCTGGTAGCCCTTGAGCCGCCTCATTCCTTTGAGGCCAGAGCTCTGAGAGATGAAAAAGTGAAACTATTTAAAAGTATCAGACCTTTTACCGAATGCTGTGTAAAAAATATGGTTATCAGGGGACAGTATGAAGGTGGTATAATCAACGGAGAAACAGTGAAATCTTACCTTGAAGAAACAGGCGTTGCCCCTGATTCACATACAGAAACCTATGTAGCGATGCAGCTTCATATAGACAACTGGCGATGGTCAGGAGTTCCTTTTTATATGAGAACAGGAAAAAGGCTGAAAAGAAGACTCACTGAAATAGCCGTTCAATTTAAAAAACCTCCCCTTAATTTCTTCAGAACTGTAGAATGTGAAGGAGATGTATGTGATATTATCAGAGCAGAGCCGAATATAATTGTTTTTCGTGTTCAACCTGACGAACAGATATCACTGGTTTTTTCTGCCAAAAGGCCGGGAGTTGACTTTTTACTTCAACCGGTAAAGATGGATTTCGGCTATAAGTCATCCTTCGGCAAACGTCTTCCCGAAGCATATGAAAGACTGCTTTTAGATGTAATCAGAGGAGATGCAACGCTTTTCCCGAGATTCGATGAAATTGAGGCTACATGGAATATTGTGGATCCGATAATAAATTTATGGGAAACAAAAAATGAGCCCCCTGTGGTAAAATATATGCCGGGCACAGACGGCCCCGGTGAACATTTATTCGATTGCTGTGAAGGGAACTGGAGGAAATTGTAGGGAATCGTGAGTCGTGAGTCGTGAGAAATGAGTCGTGAGTCGTGAGAAGTGAGTCGTGAGTCGTGAGAAGTGAGAAGTGAGTCGTGAGTCGTGAGAAGTGAGAAGTGAGTCGTGAGAAGTGAGAAGTGAGAAGTGAGTCGTGAGAAGTGAGAAGTGAGAGGAAAATTCTCACTTCTCACTAAATATTTACGATAGTGAGAACATGGTAACTAATAACCAAAAGGCGTACGCGGTACAGGAGTTCTTGAAACATTACGGTTAACATTTACATTTATAGAGTGAGGTGTTTTTGTTGCCCGTTTCTGTGCATTTGTAAGAGGAGTGGTTTGATACCCTGGATTCTGGCCGTCTGTCCTTGTATGGTATGATGTGCAGACAGAAGATTCCTGAATTCTTACTGGAAGATCAAGGAAAGTAAGCACATCTTTAAATGAGAGATAAAGGATTTTTTCATTTGTTTTAAAATCAAGCCCCAGAGCTGCTTTGTTCAGCGGAAACTCTCTCTGATTGATGAGTATAACGTTTTTTTCCTTATCATAATTTCCGGTTGCTCCGAGAGCATTTAAAAGTTTTTCTGCAGGAAAATAATAAGTAGATGTACCGTTATCAGGGTTTTTATCAACGATATAAGGCACTTTAAAGGGATTTTCATTTATATAAAGTATATAGCTGTCCTCTTGCTGTTCCACAGGATAATTTTTTGTAAGATCTAATAAAGTAGATGAACCTCCAAAAGATATGTCGGCAAAATTGACAAATAACCCGAGAAGCATTATAAAAATAAAGTAAGGCAACATTATCTTTAACATATTTCCATCTCCCTTTTATTTAATTTTAATTCCATCATAGCCAAAATTATAATAAAAATCAAGCCTTCAATGGTATTATATCAAAACTGATTGCGTTTAAAAATGACAGGTGATTTTATATACAATGGAAAAAGAAATTTATCACAGAATATTGAGAGTGAAAAGTGAAAAGTGAAAAAAATTGGATTTTACTTACTATTCACTATTCACTACTCACTATTCACTAATTAATAGATTTACAAAACCAAGTGCAATTTCCAGTAAAAATGAAACTACCTGTCATGAAAAAACACTATCATCAAAACTTTTAACTACTGTGACCCTCTATAAAAAACTCATGATATAATATGTCAGGAGGTGAATATATGGCACTGGAAACAGGTACTGTTCTCAATAATATATACAGAGTAGTGAAACTCCTGGGTAAAGGCTCTATGGGAAATGTTTATCTTGTGGAAAAAATTGAAGATGATAAAAAATTCGTCGTAAAAGAACTCATGTTTTCAAAAGATACACTTGTAAATCACGACGATGCATGGGAAATTTTTAAAAGAGAAGCGGATTTTATGGAAAATTTTGACCATCCTGGACTTCCCAAAACGTATGGAATTTTTTCTCAGAACGAAAAAGAATATCTCACTATGGACTATATAGAAGGGAAAACACTCGAGGAGATTATAAACTCTTCCAGAAAGCCGGTAGAAGAAAATAAAGCCATAACATGGACCATTCAAATTGCAGAAATTATCGATTATCTTCATAATTCCTTTCAGAAGCCATTAGTCTACAGAGACCTGAAACCTTCAAATATCATTATAAAACCTGACGGCGAACCGGTCCTTGTAGATTTCGGCATTGCCCGTTACTATAATCCCGATAAGACTTCCGATACCTTCAACTACGGAACACCGGGTTATGCCGCTCCGGAACAGTATAAAGGGAAAGGGCAGTCCACACCTCAGAGCGATATATTCGGCCTTGGAGTCATATTGTTTCAGATGCTCACTAAATATGACCCGTCATTAAAACCTCTCCACTTTCCTTCCATGAAATCTTTGAATCCTCTTATACCTGAAGAGCTTGAAGCTACAGTAATGAGAGCCATTCAATTAGACCCCTTGAAAAGATATATCAGTGTAACGGATTTTAAAGAAGCACTTGACAAATACAGAGGAACTCATATTTATCCTGCAATAAGAGAAGAACAGAAGTCTGTGCCGCCATGGTATAAAAAAGCTAAATGGTTTGCGGCAGCATCATTAATATTACCTTTTATAATTCCTTTTATCAGAGTGATATTACAAGGTACCCACATATTATATCTTGAAGATTCCTATCTGGTAGGATTGATTTTATTACTTATCTGTCCTGTATCAGGAATAGCTGTGTCTATTTCAGGTGTAAAAAAAACTCTGGAAAGAAAGATGAATTTTTCAGAATATTTTAGTAAATCTATCGGATATAATATTATTGCTTTTATAATAGGAATATCTTTTTACAGTTACATGTCTCATAATCTTTATTTTGCTGCAATAGATGGCATGTTCCTGTCATGTGACTCAAATCTAATAAAGATAGCGACGGCACAGGAAGCGTATGCTACAGATAACATGGGCTTATATCCTTCTACACTTTCCCGGCTTCTTGAAAAAAATAAGGATAAGGGGCCCTATATAAATAAAATCCCTATCTGTGCAAAGAATATGTCCCATTACCTTATAAACTTTCGCAATAAAAACTACTCTCAACCCTATCAATATAAAGTATCAGAGGATTTCAGAAATTTTACCATATGGTGCACCTGTAACCATATTGATTGTGGTATAGAACAGGGATATCCCCAGTATACTCCTGGAAAGGGATTAATTCCTTACTAATATATATAGAAAGTTAGTTTTGAATGTTAGAAACAGGTACAGTCCTTAATGATATCTACAGAACTGTATTATTAACTCTTTTATCTTCATTACTGTGGTTTATTTTTCTCATTAAAAGAAGAAGCGACATTTCAGAGATATGTGGAATTCCTTAAACCATATAAAAATAAAGGCCCCTATGTGGGTAAACTTCCTGATTGTCCGAGAAGTCGTAAATTTTATAATAAAAAAAGTCTTATTCCTTATGAATAATTGTGTCAGAATACTTTAAAAACTTCACTGCATGGTGTATATGGTACCACCAGGATGACGGGGAACCTGCAGGGTATCCTCAGTATAATCCCTATCAGGGATTAATACTCAGATAAATTCTTTTTTTCCTGTCACTCTAAAATGATAGCAGGCCTTAGTGCTCCCTTTAAACCAGACATTTAGCTCTTACTTGCAATTACTGCGGAATTGAAAAATTTTATACGTTCTTCACTGGATAAATCTTTAGTTAAAAAATAAAGCTTCATACGTGTATAATGAATTTCCTGCATCATTTCATCATCAGGGAAATCTTCTTTTACTTCTTTCCAGATTTGTTGCTTTTCTTCTTCTGTTAACTCTCTCATAATTTGCTCACTCCTTATTTATAATTCAGGTGGTGTAATAATTTGAATGTTATTATATCCATTAGCATTATTAATAGAGTTAACCTCAAAACGAGTTTTAACTTTTACTAAATGTTTATAATTCCAACTAGCTAAATAAGTAATACTATTAACGGTAGCAATTGCAACATGATTAGCGTCAAATATAGATTTCACTGAAAAAATACCTTTTTTCAGATATTCTTCTGTTAATTCTTCTGCTTCTTTCGTTAATTGCAAAACAGTAAATGTATCAATTAACTCTAACATCATCTTTTTTAAATTTTCGTTCTCTTCTGTATTATTAAGAACTTCAGTTAAAACAATATCTGAGATAAATATATCTAAATCTGGCAATCGGTCATACCAAAATTGTTTGGTAAGTTTTTGGCGATATGGTTCTCTATTATCAAAATATGCACTTATTATTGATGTATCTAAAAAAACTTTGGGCTTTATCATAATTCTATTATAGCTTATAAACCATACAAATATCAAGTGAATAAAATACTCTCCATGACCCTCTATTTGAAAACACATGATATAATATCTAAGAGGTGAAACATATGACACTGGAAACAGGGACAGTTCTAGATGAAATCTACAGAGTGGTAAAACTGCTCGGGAAAGGCTCTATGGGGAATGTTTATCTTGTGGAAAGAATTGAAGATAATAAAAAATTCGTCGTAAAAGAACTGAATTTTTCACAGGAATCAGGTCTTGATTCTTCTTCTGCAAAGGAAATATTCCGAAGAGAAGCGGAATTTATGGAAAATTTTGATCATCCTGGACTTCCGAAGACGTACGGAGTTTTTTCTCAGAACGGTAAAGAATATCTCACCATGGATTATATAGAAGGTAAGACCCTGGAGGAAATTATAAATACTTCAAAAAAGCCGGTAGAAAAAAATAAAGCCATCACCTGGACCATTCAAATAGCAGAGATTATCGATTACCTTCACAATTCCTTCCAGAAACCTTTAGTTTATAGAGACTTAAAACCTTCAAATATTATTATAAACCCTGAAGGGAAACCTGTTCTTGTAGATTTCGGCATTGCCCGTTACTATAATCCCGATAAGACTTCCGATACCTTCAACTACGGAACACCGGGTTATGCCGCTCCAGAGCAGTATAAAGGGAAAGGCCAGTCAACACCTCAGAGCGATATATTCGGTCTGGGAGTCATACTGTTTCAGATGCTTACTAAATATAATCCGTCACTAAAACCTCTCCAGTTTCCGTCAATAAAAAATTTGAATCCTCTTATAGATGAAACACTTGAAGGTATAGTCTTAAAAGCCATTCAGTTAGACCCTCTGAAAAGATATATAAGCATGGCGGAATTTAAAGAAGTGCTCCGGAAATACCATAAAGAAATTCCCTCAAAATCCGGGAAAGAGGAAATTACAGAAAAAGGCCCGGGAACATATAAAAATCTTACAGGTATTATATCAGCCATAGCAGAAACAGGAGAAAAATTTATAAAAGTGCCGGTAATCGCAATGGCATTATCAGGATTTTCCATATTGTTCTTTACATTAATATATCTGAATATGAATCAAAACAAAATTTTCACTGCTATTTTAGCAGTTACAGTTATTACTTTTATACTTTCTACAATAACCATATTTATAACATCATCCTTTATCTATATGGCGAAAATAACGACACGAGGAAAGGGAAAGGCTTCTTTATCCGGCAATTCCCTCTCTGGCTCAAAATGGGGGAACCCATGCAGTATATTAAAAAATATAACCATAGTTCTGAT
>JBEHWP010000097.1:0-12267 GCA_040217665.1 Vulcanimicrobiota bacterium | reverse complement strand
GCATATTCCTGCAGGGGACAGAAATGTTTCAAACCTGGCTCCCAGTTTAACACAGAGAGAATATATCTCGGTAAAACCTCCTGTAAGTAAAGCTGCAAACGTATTGGAACCAAAACCAAGATTATCGGCTATACCTGCAGCTATAGCAAATATATTTTTTAATGCACCTGCTATTTCCACACCTTTTAGATCAGAACTCTGAAAAACTCTGAAATAATTAGTCTGAAATATCTGCTTTATCTTTCTGCTAACACGGGGATTTTCGGAAGCAGCGACTGTAACGGCAGGAAGCTCTCTGGCTATTTCTTTTGCAAGATTAGGACCGGATATAACACCTATATTTTCTATACAGTCAGAAGGCAGCTCTTCTCTGAGAACCTGAGACATAGTACATAGGGTATATTCGTCAAAACCTTTAGCAACGCTGACAAATATTTTATTCTTATCGGAAAAAGGACTTAATTCTCTTACAATATCTCTGAAAAATGGAGAAGGAACAGCAACGACAATCATTCTGGATCCTTTCATAACTTCTTCTAAATCAGATGATATACAGGAAATAGTAGAAGGAATTGTAATGCCTGGAAGATATTTACGGTTTTCTCTATAACTCCGCAACTCATCTCTGAAGGTCTCTGTTCTGGTCCAGATTTTTACCGGTAAACCTTTACGGGCAAGAAGAACTGCCAGAGTTATTCCCCAGGCACCGGCTCCTATAATAGAAATCGAATATTGGCTGCTCATAAACATACCCCGTTTATAGAAAAAATTATATATATTAATTTTCTATATAAAATACTTTTTTCCTTCGTTCCATCTTAATTATAGCGTAACTATCGAAATATATCAATTATAGTTTACGATTGGCGTTTAAAAATGACAGGTGATTTTATATACAACGGAAAAAAAAATTATTACAGAATATTCAGAGTGAAAAATGAAAAGAATTGGATTTTACTTGCTTTTCACTATTCAGTAATTAATAGATTTACAAAATCAAATGCAATTTCCAGTAAAAGTGAAGCTACCTGTCGTAAAAAAACTATCATAGTTTACCGGAGGAGAATTTAAATTTGCAATAATAATAATAATCCTGTATAATATATTATTACTGAGTTAAGCATAAATAATACATAAATGCTCTCGTAATGCGTAGTGACGGGAGGAAAATTTTTATTACATGTTTATAGTTTACAGGTTTATAATTTTATGGATATAGAAAGCCGGTCAGGAAGTTATTTCTGTCTGGCAGGAGCAAATAGATTTCCTTTAAAAAGTGAATCTACCTGTCGTAAAAAATACTATCGCAAGAAGGTTACTCTGGAAGTTCCTGCCTGTCAGAATTTAACAGTGAGAGCGGCCATTTTCATAAAATGAAAAAATTGATTGAGAGGAGAAAATAAAGAAAAGTGCCAGATTTACTTAATGAGACAGGTGATAAAGTCAATCAATATTTAGAAAAACTGGTTAAAAACAGCGGTGGTACAATAACCCATACAAGACTTGACAGAGGCTGTTTTAGTGTAAACAAAGGTTCCACACTGGTTCATGTCCTTGTAAAAGAGTGGAAAGAAGAAAGTCCTCTGGTAGAATGCATATCTTATGTTGTACGAGGTGCAGACATAACGGAAGAACTTGCAATCAAACTGTTGCTGATGAACTGGGAAATGCCTTTTGGAAGTTTCTCCATTGATCCTGAAGACAACTGTATAGTATTGAGCCTGTGTTTAATAGGTTCCACTATCGATGAGGAAGAACTTACTGTAGCTATAGAAAATATAGCGGAAGTTGCAGATGAGGTAGATGATCTTATTATAGAAAACTATGGAGGAATTACAGCTCTTCAGGATTTAATCAAGAAGAGACATATCCCGAATAAATAATTTATAATAATCTATACTTTTGCAGATTTTAAAAACTGTAAAAAATAATCTAATTCAATTTCCAGGTGTCAGGTGTCAGGTTTTGGTTTAGGAAGATTAAAACCCAAAACCCAGAACCTATTCAGCTATATAGTAAATTTATTAATTTTTAAATTTCAATCGTGTTGAGGTGAATATACAATTGACTTTTTTCCTATTAAGAGCCAGATTTACAAGCAGCGGAGACAAATTTTTACCTGTCGGAGTTCTTGCAACAGACGGAATAAATATAGTGTATAAAGAAGTTCCGAATGGTATTGAAAGTACTGACTTTATAATAAAAGCGATAGAGAATTTAAAACTCAGGCATAAAGATAAAAAATATACCTATAAAGACGACGGGAGACTATTTCTGGAATTACTGATAAATCATTTTGCAGGTTTTCTGACATCAAATGAAAAATTCCACCCCCTTTTCCTGGGTTCTCTTGAAGGTAATGCAGAAGAAATTTCCCTCAGTGTAGCCAATACACTGGCTAAATTTGAAAAGAACTATATATCTCTGGAAGAATTACGCCAGATAAAACTCAATAATTGTTTTGACGTTTAGGGAACAGGACATCCTGTTCCCTGTATTCCGCATTACTCCCTCAATTCTCGCCTTTTCCTGGCTAAGCGGGCTATTTCACTGTCAGGATATATTTCCTCGCACATTTTATAAAATTTTATAGCTTCTCCAAGTTTCTTTTCGTCAGAAGATGTTTCGCCGAGTTTAAAAAATATCTGAGCTTTGCATTTTTTCAGGCTGTCCATCTGTTTTGCACTGAGAGGGAGTTTTTCTGCTTTTTCCAGATAACCTGTAGCTATAGCAATTTCATTTTTCTCCATATATTCTTTACCCAGTTCAAGAAAAATCTGTCCTTTCCTTTTCAGCAAATTTTCCATATTATCACTATCTACTGTGAGAGTTTGACATTTAGTAATCAGTTGTAATGCATCTTCATATTTTTTCTCTATTATAAGAAGCTGTATATTACCTAAAAAAGCAGGGACAAACTCTTTATCCAGGTCAAGGGCCATATCATAAGATAAATGTGCTGCATCAATATCACCTTTTAAAGAATACATTTTCCCGAGGGTTACATAGACTCCTGGAGATTTAGAATCCATACGGGTTACTTTTTCATAATTCTGAATGGCTTTATCTATATCACCTGTTATTCTATAGGAATCTGCAAGCATTTTTACTGCAGACAGATCCGGTTCTTTAATATCTTCGAATAATTCTATTGCTCTCTGATAGTACTTTTCTTGAAATAAAGCTTTACCAAATCTAGAAAGAACTTCATCTGACATGTTGGATCTTAATAATTTCTCATAATATAAAATAGCTTCTTTCCAGTCAGACAGAGCAAAATATATATTACCTGTAGATAATAAAACTGAATGGTTGGAAGGATCCATTTTCAATAAATCCTGAAACAGTGGCAGTGCTTCTGCAAACCTGTTTTCACCTGCCAGAATATTGCCTTTTTTTAATAACTCATGAAAATTTTTATCTTCTTTTATTATATGTTCTGCGTCTTTCGTCCCTGGTTCAAGGGTCCTTTCTATATCACTTCTTAAAAGTTTCACAGAATAAATTTTTCCGTCTCTTGAACCAAAGTAAATACTTTCTTCCAGAAGTGACGGTGAAGATCTAATGGCTCCACCTGTATCAAAACGCCAGAGTTCTTCGCCGGTCATGGCATTAACAGCATAAAAACACCCATCATCAGAACCAGTATAGACTATATCCCGATATAATACAGGGGTACATCTTATTCCCCCTTTTGTTTCAAATTTCCATAAAATATTTCTCTTTCCCAGATCAATAGCATATAAATTTTTATCCAGAGAGCCTATATAAACAATATCTTCTCCAACACAGACAGAAGAGCGAAAAGGTTTTTCAAACTCCATAGTCCATATATGGCGGCCATCTTCTGCATTTAATAAAATAACTATACCATTATTAAATAATCCTTCACAGGCTATATAAATAATATCTTCTGATACTACGGGAGAAGCATATATTCTGCCTCCTGTTTCAAATTTCCATATTTCTTTGCCTGTAACAGCATCGAGAGATATTACAGTTCCCCCTTCTGTTCCTACATAAGCCACGCCATCTGAGATAAAAGGAGCATGAAAAACAGAAGCACCTACTTTACAACTCCATAACTCCATGCCGGATTCTGCATTAATACCATATATAACCTCATCATGATGATGACCTCTTTCATATAAAGAAGCACCTATAAGTAAAATACCTTTATCCGGTTCTACGGAAGGATTAAAGAATACTGTTTCTTCTCCTCTGAATTCCCATTCTTTTTTACCGTTGAAAATATTTAAAGAATAAATTTTTCCATCTCTCGAACCTATATAAATTTTATTGTTATAAAAAGCAGGGGATGTTGAAACCCAGCTGCCGGTTTTGAAAGTCCACTTAATTTTACCGTTGTCCGCTGATATGGCATAAACATTCTTATCATCGGAACCTACATAAACGGTATCATCTACCCCTATGGGAGAAGAGGAAACCTTATCTTCTGTCTGAACATACCAGTTAAGTAACGTTCTATCCATCTCGCGTTCAGCAGGTTTAACAGGAGATTTAACAGAAGGAGGTAATGCTTCTTCTGCTCCAGGTTTTATATAAGAAGCTTCTCTTCTGAAAAATTCTCCACCTTTTGTATAAGACTGTGAAAAATCCTTTCTGGAAGATTCTACACTTTTTGTATAAGATTGTGAAAAATCCTTTCTGGAAGATTCTACACCTTTTGTATAAGACTGTGAAAAATCTTTTTTGAAAGATTCGTCACCATAAGATTTTACATGAGAAACGTCATGTTTCTCTATATCTAAATAGTTAGTAATACCGGATTTTTCGCCTTTATTCAATAATTCTTTTTTCATATCAGATGCAGAAGGGAAACGTTTTTCCGGTTTTAATCTCAGAGATGTAGATACAACTGTTTCCAGTTCCTGAGAGATATCAGCTTTTACACTTCTGAGAGGCTTGAAAACAAAAGGAACAGATCTGGCTCCAGTCAGGATATAGTGCATAAGAGCACCAAGGGCATAAATATCGCCTGCTATACCGGTTTTGCCTTCATACCTTTCAGGTGCAACAAATTCCACCCACTGTGGTAAGGAAATCATATTTCTTCCCTGAGGAGGACGGGAAACAGGTATATCAGTAATTAATATATTATTGCTGTTCTTTTTAACTATCACATTTGAAGGAGAGAGATTATAAGTAAACAGAGGGGGATTATAATTATGGAAAAACTCCAGAACATCACATATTTTACAGCTCAAATCTACTGCAAATGATTGAGGCAGTTCTCTGTAAGGAGAAGAGACGAAGGAATCTAATAATTCTCCTTCGACAAAATTAAAAACAACATAATAACCGGTATAAAAATATCCTCTTTCTACAAAATAATCACTTATTACAGGAAGGTTAGGGAAGGAAATCTTCGACAGAATCTGCATTTCTCTGTTAAAACGATCTATAGCTCTGGCCTGTAATTTCTGATCAGGTAAAATCGTAATTATTTCTTTTATGAATTTAAGGGATTCGTCATGTCTATCTTCAGCAATATAAAGACTTTCTCCGAGCTCAAAACTAAGGAGGTTAACTATAGAATATTTATTCAGAAGAGTTCCTCTTCCTAAAGTTCCGTTCCCTTTCAATTCATCTGTAATCATATGCCCGCAATCATTACAAAATCTTGCAGATTGCCTGTTTTCCGTTCCACATTTAGGGCATTTTAACAATATGATCGCTCCTCTCCTTGTATATTAAATCGTGACGCGTGACGCGTGACGCGTGACGCGAGGATGGATTTCCATTTCTGTTTCTGTTCATTATAATCTCTTATATTGTATTTTTTCTTGTATAAAATCGAAATTCCTGCTTTTTCATAAAGTGAATGAACTGACTGCAGGCATCCAATAAACCTGTTCCCCCGTAAGTGTTTATAATACTCGACTCTGGCCATTTTATTCAGGACTTAAATCAAAGCCTTATAAAAAAACATTTTATTAAGTTAAATCAGGTTCCGGGTTTTCTTAACCACACACCCGGTACCCTTAACCTCAAAAAATAAAATCCACTTAGGAATGACAATTAAATAACTATCTCAAATATATTAAGTCGTGACGCGTAACACGAGGAAAGAGACTATTAATAAGTTTCTATTCCTTATTTATTTCTAACAGGCATGACCGTATCGGTCACAACCAAATATGAAAATGAATAGACAGTGGAGCATAAAACTTCATCATTTTCATATAAAATACCGCTCCAGGTAAAAGAGTATCCGAAAAAATCTGTATCATGTGTAGACATAAGGTTTTTGCTCCGGTCACGCATTACGCGTCATTCAGTTACTTATTTATCTGTTGTAGTAATAAGTTATATCAAGACTTTTTAGAGCAACCTTATTGGGGGACTCTAATCAGCCAGAGTCGAGAACAATAACATGACAAAATTTCAGTTAAATATAATCTAAATCAGAATTAAATTATGTAATTAAGAGTACAATCAAGATTCAATGAATTTAGAACTGCTGTATTTATCAGATGTAAAAACATATACATATCCCCCTTCATCAGTAATAAAGACCATACCACTGGCAAGGGCCGGAGAAGTTCCGGGTCTATATATGAGTTCTATTTCACGCATATGAAAATCTCCAATATCTACAGCACATAAAATGCCTCCTGAATAGCCGCGATTGGCTGTAAAAAAAAGGTCTTTTTCTGTAAGAGCAACGGATTTAACAGGATATTTTACATTAATCTCCTTCAAAACGTTACCATCTGAGATATCAAGACCATAAATCATATGCTTATCCGTTCCGCAGTAGAGAATGTGTTCACCGACACATGGAAGAGAGGAAACACTGCCAGTTCTGGCAGAAAATTTCCAGATAATCTGTCCGTTACCAAGGTCAATAGCCATTATTTTTCCTTTATGGTTAACAACAAAAGCTGTTTCATCATATATTACAGGGGGTAAAACAATTTTGTCATCTGTCTTTAAAACCCAGAGAAGATTGCCGGAATCCTCTGAGAGAGCGTAAACATTACCGCTTACGGCAGTAAATAAAAGTTTATCTTTTGAAAGGCATGGAGGAGACAGTAATTTTTCTTTACAGTTAAAAGTCCATCTGAAAAATTCCAGATCTTCGTTTAGAGAACAAACGGAACCATTTTTCAATGTGCAGTAAACAAATCCTTTATTCCATACAGGGCCGGAGGAAAGTGAGGCAAGATCCTTTCTTGTATGATAAACATTCGGTATGTAAGGAAGTCTTAATCGCATAAATCTGCACATTTCCATAGCAGATTTATTAATAGAGTATATGAATCTTCCTGCCGTTATAAAAATTTTATCCTTTGTAACTGCAGGAGGATATTTTATCGGAGTGGGGCCTGTAATAAATCTTATTCTTTCAGGAAGAGTAAGGGTAAATTTTATATACTCCTTTTCCATATCCATAACATGAAGTTCGCCTTTTTCTGTTGCTATATAAACCTCTTTATTAAATACGACAGGATGGGCAGTAAAAAAATTCGGCCGGAACAAACGGACTTCATCCTCACTGTACGCAGGGTCAAAATTCTTCTTAAAGTGTAAAAATAATGACACAGATGATGCATGTAAGGACTGATCCCACAGGCGGGACGCCTGAAATCTTGAAGTGGAAGGATAGCCGAAAGAATCATTCCAGCTGTAAAATCTTACATAATTATCTATTTTATGTTTTTTTTCTTCTATTTCACAGGAAAAAGAAGGGAAGTTTTTCAACAAATTATCCAGTAATGAATAAGCAGAATCTATGGACCATTTCATACAGTAAGCTCTGGCAAGATTTAATAAAAAAGGAAAATATTCCCTTTCAAAAGGAAGTTTTACATAACAATCTATGGCTTTAACCCACTCTTTCTTTTTCATATAAAGATCGCCTGCTTTACCTTTGTATATGAGTAAATCAGGTCTGAGTTTTTCACATATTTTTATCTGTTCCAGAGCTTTATCATAGAGTTTTTCTCCCGCAAATATTTCAGCATAGAGTTCTCTGAAATCCCTTCTCTGGGGCAAAATTTTAAAAGCCTGTTCAAAGCCGGCACGAACCTCACTTTTTTTATTCTGTAACAATTCGTATCTTCCCCATGTAGCACGGCTTGAAATAACGGTAAAGTGGTTTTTCGCTTTTCCTATTAAACCTCTGGCTTCTCTGATTTTTAGTTCAAGTTCTTCTTTTAATTTGCTGTAGACTTCAAGGCCTGCTAATTTATGGGACATAGTTTTAGCAAAATTTTCCAGTGCAGCATCATCTTCTCCTAGTTTATGATAGACTTTCCCTGTTTCGCCGTAAAAAAACGGGTTTTTACTATCCAGGAGAATAGCTTCCTGAAAATATTTCAGACTTTCCAGATATCGCCCCTGCCCCATAAGAGCCATACCGAGTTTAAAGGGATAAACAGCTCTATTTTTATTCAATTCTTTAAGACATCTGTATAAAAAGACTGGAATATCAAAGGACTCTTCATTAAAATAAAACTCACCGAAAGCATTAAATTCTTCTTCTATCCTGTCATTTATTTCAATGGATTTTCCGGCAGAATATAATTCTATAGCTTTTCTGAATTTTCCCTCTACTTCTCTGGAAGAAGCCACTTTCCCTATAAAATACTGAGTTTTTGCATAATCCAGATAAAACATGGCTTCATCATCTTTGTATTTTATGGCATCTCTAAAAAATCTCCTTGCATCAAGATAGTCTTTTAGTTCAAAATAAATTTTACCTGTAAGATGATAACCGTATGAAAACTCACTATCCAGAGCCAGAATATCATTCAGAATGTTCAATGTTTCATCATATTTATGCTCTTTAAAATAATTAAGACAGACAAGGAAATCTTCTATTATTTTAATACTATCTTCCAGCGATTTCATGGTAAATAAACTTATATATCTCTTACCTTCCAGAAAATTTCTCACAGATAACGGCAAAACCTCAACTTTATTACCATCAGTATCAATTTCCAAACAGGTTCCTTCTCCATCGACTGTTATTCTCTGCCTCGCTTCTTTATAAAGGGAAAGACTTTTGTCGAACCTGCCGTTTCTATAATAGGCCAGGGCAAGGTAATAAAAATTTATGGATTTTGTCTCAGTACCGGCAAGTTCTTCAAGTTTTGTTATGGCATCTGAAAAATTCTTCTTAGCCATATAAACCATAGAAATTTTAAAGAGATAGGCAGTGTTGTTCTCATTTGAAGAGAGAAGAATATTATATTTCTGCAGAGCATCTTCATATTTACGGAGAGAGAATGAGGAATCTCCAATAAGCTCATGAAATTCGTCCCTGCTTTCCAGAGAAAGTGCCTGTTTTGCATATTCAATGGCTCTGTTATAATAAAACATCCCTCCCGACAGATAAAAGCTTTTTGCAAGTAAACCCAGAGCTTCAATATTTGTCTGAGAAAATTTCAATGATTTTTCAAGAGCTTTTATGGCAGATTTATAATCATGTTTTTCAAAATAAGTCAGTCCAATTTTAAGGTAATCCATAGAAGCTCTTTCAGGAGAAGTCAGAATATGAATTTTTTTTTCTGAGGCTATATAAATATTTCCGTCTGCAATTACAGGAGGAGAAGAAGGGGTGAAATTCAAATTTATTTTCTCACATATATTTAATGATATATCAGTTATATATAATGTTCTGCCAGATATAAGGAACAAAAATTCACCTGCCATTACAGGAGAGCATTTTATTTCTGATATATCGGAACTCGTATATTTCAGGGAAATCCTGCCTGTGCAATCAAAACATGCAATACCTGCTTCTGTGGCAGCATAAAAAAATTCCCTGTCTGTTACAGGAGGAAAGAGGATTTTAATATTAAAGGAATCAAAAAGAGCCGAATCCTTAACCACAGAAATTCCATTTTCCCCTGTCATGAGTATCATATTTTTAATTATAGAAAGATAAGATGAAGGAAATATAGAGACAGAAGATTTAATGTTACCTGTCATATAATCAATAGAGTACATATAACCGGAAGAAGACAGAAGAATAATCAAATCATTATTTATAGCAATATTATGCACAGGTTTTTCTGTCTGGAGACTCCACAGTTCTTTACCGTCTTCAATATCAATGGCATAAATATGTTCATGATAAGAAATACAATAAACATATCCTTCCTTTACTTCAGGTGAAACCGTAACAGGTCCCGGTGTTTTAAACTTCCAGAGTTCTATACCGTCTTCCCGGGAAAGACAGTATATAAAGGTATCATCAGAGCCAAATATAATCCTGTCTTCTGCCACAGAAGGAACGGACAGATTGGATATATGTCTGAAAAACCATTTCCTTTCACCTGAGAGCATATCGAAAGAAGCAAGTCCCTGCCTATATAAAACTATACAGGCCGTGCCTTCGTATATAACCGGCATAAGGACAGATTTTTCCGGGAGAGAAATAGATCTTGCCGTTACAGGATCAGGGGAAATATTCTCCGGAGAGTTTTGATTATTTGTATGTTTACAATCTCTGTATTTCCCGGGCCATGAAGAATATACGGTATGTTTAAGACGGTCATAAAAATCTTTCCACTCTTCTACGTGAAGAGGATTTGCATCGGGAAAGAGAAATGGCACAGAATCGACCTGTTCAAAAGCAGAAAAAATATCCCTCAGATTATAAAGGCATTCTCCTGCTCTGAAATGATATTTTGCATTATTGGGATTTCTGTCAATGGCTTTTCTAAAATGTTTTAAAGCCAGTCTCCATGCCTTTAAAGCAAAATATTTTTCCCCTTCCCGGTATTCTGTTTCATCTCCTGAGGATTTATTTATATATTTAGCAGAAATCTTATCCAGTTCTTCTAGCAGTTCCAGAGGGGACTGAAATCTTTCGTCCGGGTTATCCCTGAGGGTTCTATGTATTAAAGCAGAAAATTCCTGTGAGACTTCAGGATTTAACGTTTTTAAAGGCGGGAAATTGAAGGGATTTTCTGCAGGATCGTATTTCGTAATCAGATAATACATGGTAGCACCAAAGGAATAAATATCACTTCTTGTATCGGAACGGCCCAGATACTGTTCCCTGGGGGCATATCCCGGGCTTCCCATTTTAACAGAATCTTCTTTTTCTTCGGGCTTTAAAAATTTTGCTATCGTAAAATCTACAGGTTTTATATGTCCCTGAGGAGTGATTACGATATTTGAAGGTTTTATGTCTCTTAATACGAGGGGAAAAGGTTTTAAATTATAGAAATAAGTCAGGATTTCCGCAAGTTGTCTTGCCCAGTTTATTACTATTTCTTCATAGAGAGGTTCTTTACTTTTTTTTATTACATCTTCCAGGTTCTGTCCTTCAATATATTCTACAGATATAAAATATTTGCTCCCTTCCACAAAAAAATCATAGCCTTTCGGAAGAGAAGGGTGATCGAGTTGAGATAATATTCTGTATTCTCCCCTGAAGAGTTCCAGTTCTTTAATCTCATCTGCTACAGTGGTGCCAGACCTCAGGAGTTCTTTGATTACTACATTTTTTCCCTGATGGACATCACAGGTAAGATAAACGAGGCACTGCCCCCCTCTTCCCAGTATACGGGTAATATGATATCTATCCTGAAGTCTCTGTCCGATTGATAAAGGAGGTTTCATGATATGGTGAAGTATGAAGAGTGAAGAGTGAACCATTCAAAAAGTCAGATACGGCAAATCAACAATATAATTTCTCCGCAGACAGGTAACAGATGAATAGAATCACATAACACATCTCACCTGCAATCAATCACCTCTGATCATTAAAATTCCATCCGTAGAAAAGGGTGAGGAAATTTCTTACGATCCTTCCCGTAGTTCCCCATATATTATGTTTTCCATATTTAAAAGCACAGTAATCATAAGGCTTTCCCTTATAGATATAATTTTTGTCTTCTATATAATTTCTCCTGTCAAGGAGAGTAGAAACGGGAACTTCCAGAATTTCAGCAACTTCTTTCTCACTGATTTTAAAATCATATGGATATGTTATAATGCCGACAAGAGGGTATATACAGTACCCTGTGCCTGTAATAAAATCATCAAGGGCACCGAGAGTATCTATATCTTCCCTCACAATACCGATTTCTTCAAAGGTTTCCCTGATAGCTGTTTCTTCCAGGGTTCTATCTGCTTTATCTCTTACACCTCCAGGAAAGGAAATCTGTCCCCTGTGAGTTTCAACAGTTTCCGTTCTTTTTGTAAAGAGAAGATGTTCCTCTCCATGTTTTAAAAAAACAGGAATCAGAACAGCAGCAGATATAGAACCGTTATCTTTCAGGG
>JBEHWP010000096.1:0-12291 GCA_040217665.1 Vulcanimicrobiota bacterium | reverse complement strand
TCTCTCTTCTATCCTTCTTATCTCTTCATCGAGTTTTCTTCGTTCTTCCTCTCTTTTCTGCTGTTCCTCCTGAAGCTTTCTTCGTTCTTCCTCTTTCTTCTTATGCTCTTCCTGAAGTCTTCTATATTCTTCCTCTTTTTTCTTCTGTTCCTCCTGAAGCTTTCTTCGTTCTCGTTCCAGTTCTTTTTCTTTTTCCAGTTTCTTCTTCTCTTCCTGAAGTTTTTTATATTGTTCCTGTAATCTGTTCTTTTCTTCCTGTAATTTTTTATATTCCTCCTGAAGTCTCTCATTTTTCTCTAATATTTCATAGTAATCCTGATCGGATACCTTTTCTGCCTGTAATTTCTTGCATTCCTCGTGGAGTTTATTATTTTTTTCCAGTAATTCCTGGTAAACCTGATAAGATACCGTCTGTTTTTCCCCTGTTTCTAACTCTCCGCCGGATATCTTTTTTTCTTCCAGTTTTTTTCTTTCTTCTGCTAATTTTTTACCTTCTTCTAAGAGCTTCTTTTTTACTTCTTCAAGGGTATTCCGATCTTGTTCAAACTTCTTCCTGTCATCTTCAAGTAACTTTCTCTCCCCTTCAATCTCCAATCTCTGTCTGCTTTCAAGTTCTTTTTCTTTCTTTTCTTCTTCTGCAAGTTTTTTCTCTTCTTCAACATTCAGCCTATCTTTTTCTTTTTGATCTATGTTAATTTGAGCAGACATAACCTTTATTATTATTACAATAAGTGCAAGTAGAGCAATTAAAACTATTTAACCGGAAGAACTGTCACTACTGTTGCCGGACTGAGCCAGAACAGGATTTACAGTCATAAGAATTAATATAAAAACAAAGAACTTATACACATCGTAGAAATTCATTTAAAAATTTCACCTTGCAATATATTACTTATAAGTAATCTCTTGCAAGGAGGAGCGAAATCGCTCTCCTCCTCTCTATAAAATCTTATTCAAGCTCTTTTATATAATTTTTAGCTTCTTCTATATATTCACCTGCCGGAGCTAACATTATATATTTTTTAAAATGTATTAATGATTTCACTATTTTTCCCTGTTCCTTATAAGCCAATCCAATATTAAAATGTATTTTACTATCAGAAGGATCTATATTAAGCATTTTCAAATAACTCTCAAGGGATAACTCCATTTGTCCGGCTTTATAATAAGCCTGGCCTAATTTACCAAGAAGATTTGTATCATCAGGCTTTTCCTTTAATTCCTTTTTTAATTCTTTGATAAATTCTTCTTCTTTCCCTCCTTTCCTCTCTGTCTTTTTCTTTTCTTCCCTGTAGATTGTTTTCTTTTTCTCCTGTGGTGATGCACCTTCTATCATGGAAATATATTCCTCTGCTTTTCTTTTTAAATTATCATCTTCAGTCAGATTTACACAGAGTCTTAAATATTTAAGGGCATTAAAGATATTACCTTTATCCCTGTAAATCATAGCAAGTTCGAAATGTGTTCTGTCATCTTTTTTATTTACGTTCAGATATTCTTTATAATGAAAAATAGCTTTATCAAAATCAGCGGCGTCCTTATACAATGTACCTAGTTTAATATGTATTTCAGCTTTATCCGGATTATCGTGGAGCATATCTTCGTATTTTCTTATTTCCTTATCTCTATCTTCCAATTCTACCTCATCGCCTGTTCCCACTGCTTCAGAAGACAGTTCCTCAATGTGACTGATATAATTCTTTGCTTCTGAAAGCAATTCCGAGTTATTTGCTTTTCTGGCACATATTTTAAGGTTCTCTAAAGCCTCACTGTATTGTTTTTGCTCCATGTAAATCAAAGCCATGTCAAGATAAATCTGTGCGTTATTCGGTTCAATAGAAGAAATTTTCTTATAATAATCCAATGCTTTAAGCAGGTTTCCTTCTTCTTTATATAACCGGGCAATTGCAATATTACTCTGGAGATCATCAGGTTTTTCTGATAAAACTTTAAGAAAATCAAGAATCTGCTTATTTTCTTTCAGAACCACTTCAGCTTCTTTTAATGTCAGTTCCCTTGTTTCACGGCTGATTTTTAACGGTTTTATGTCCTTTGTTTTTCCTGCATCAGATTTTTTTGCCGGTTCTGCAGGAGAAACTGTTTCTTCTCTCATTTTCTCTTGCTTTTCCTCAAATTCTTCAATTTCTTTTATATAATCTCTGGCTTTCTTTTTCAGAGTCTCATCACCGGACATTTTAACACATAATTTCAAATGACGAAGAGCTTTCAGGATATTCTTCTTATCTCTGTATAATAGTCCTAAATTAAAGTTGGCTTCACTGTAATTTTTATCACATTTCAGAGCTTTTTCGTAATATTTCTGAGCCTCAGGGATATCCTTTTTTTCATAATAAACAAGACCGAGTTTATTGTAATTCACAGGATCTTCTGGATTTTTTTCTATTAATTCCTTATAGTATTCTTCGGGTATTTTATCCTTCTTTTCAGGTTCTTTATGTATTTCAGGAATTATTTCCTTCGTCTTATGTTTATCTTCTATTACTTCCACTGGAGCAATAATTTCTTCCCTTTTTTCAGAAATCTCAATTTTATCGGGTCTGCTTTTTATTTCCTCTATATTTTTTCTTGCTTTAACCTTCATATCCTCATCGTGAGTTAATTTTAACGTAGCTTCAAAATGAGTAAGGGAAGCATTAAGTTTATTATCGTCCTTTAATGAAAATCCAAGTTCTTTATATAAAAGAGCTATATTAAAATGAATTTCACCATTATCAGGGCCAAATTCAATGGCTTTTCTGTAATTGGTTTCTGCCAGAAAGACATTTCCATAATCATTATAAGCAAGACCAAGTTGATTATAAAGCAGAGGATCGTAAGGCGAAGATTTCAACATTTCCTGATAATAGATTATTCTTTCCTGCGGCGAACCGGGACATAGAGTATTTATTTTTACTTCTATTTCATGGGGTTCTTCTGACGGCAGGTCATATTCTACCTTTTCAGAAATAAATTCTTCTCTCTCAGACTCATCTGATTTCACTTCAATTTTACTTAAATTATCTTTTATCTCATCTATATTTTTTCTGGATTTAGATACAATATCGTCATCATTGGATAATTTAAAAGCATGTTCAAAATGGACAAGGGAATCATTAATTTTTTTATCATCTTTCAATGAAAATCCAAGTTCTTTATATAAAATAGCCAGATTAAAATGAGCCTCTGCATAATTAGGGGCAAGGTCCAGAGATTTCCTGTAATTATTTTCTGCCAGAAAGACATTTCCGTAATCATTATAGGCAAGACCCAGTTCATTATAAATTACAGGATCTTCAGGAGAACCTTTCAGCATATCTTTATAATAATTCACTCTTTCCTGAGGTGATTTCAAAGTGATAGTTTCAGCTATTTTTACTTCTTCTGTTTCCTCTTCTAACTCTTCTTCTGTTTCCTCTTCTATCTCTGTTTTTTCTCTTTCTTCAGAAGGTTCTGTAATGACTCCGGAGGCGTCTTTTCTCATACTTTCCAGCTTGTTCCACTCTTCAGTAAGATTGTCTATATACTTCTTTGCTTCTGCTGAAATAGTACTGTCAGAAGCAAGTTCAATGCATTTATTAAAATGTAAAAGAGCTTCATTTATTCTATCATCATTTTTAAATTCAGGATTTATTTCAATTTGAGTCAAAATAACTCTTGCTATATTAAAATGAGCTTCTACATAGGTAGGATTTATCTCCAGGGCTTTATTAAATTCATTGATTGATTTTTCATATTTATGTTCTTTAAAATATTCCTGGCCTCTGTCATTATGGTTTTTAGCTTCATGAAATCTCACTGTTACTTCAGGTAAAAGTTCATTGGTGCTGTATTTTTCCTCCCTGGTAACAGCACTTTTCATTATTTCTACCTTCTGTATGGCCTTATCAATTGTCATCCTCATGCCGAAACTCAGAAGTCCTTCTTTCTGACGGGCCTGTCTGAGAGGTTCAATTGCTCTTTCATCTCCAATCTCTCCAAGTGCCAGGGAAGCATGTTTTCTAATTCTATAATCTTCATCTTTAAGGGCTGCCACAAGATAGGGAAAAGCTTTGCTGCATTTCGGAGTTCCTAAAGCAGTGAGTGATGCGATCCTCACATTCAAATCCTTATCATTTAACATTTTTATCAAATGATCGACAGAGGAAGGATGCTGAATCTTTCCGAGAATAGTAACAGCTTCCTTACGAATAGTGGAATTACTATCACTTAATATATCGGTGAGGGGCGAAACTATTCTTTCATCATTAACATTACTTAATTTTGTAATGGCTTCCAGTCTGGCTTTCGGGCTGGTAGCATTGAGCTGAATAATGGCAAGATCAATCTCACTTAAAGACTGGGAAGAAATGGACGGAATTTTTTCTTCTATGATGGAGAGAAGGCTTTTTTTCATTTCCTCTGCAGAAGAAAATCTATTTTCAGGTTTTATATCAAGGGTTTTCTTTATTATAAGCTCTATATCATCAGAAAGTTCAGGTATTCTCTTTTTTACAGGTTCATAGGTGAAAGGTATGGGCATAACACCTGTAAGAAGGTGGGACATAGTAGACCCGAGGGAGTAAATATCACTTGCAGCTTCTGCCATGCCTCTGAACTGTTCAGGAGAAATATAACCCATAGTTCCTATGGCAGTCTTCGGGTTTGTATCATCCTGTATGGCCTTTGCTATACCAAAATCTATTAATATTACTTTTTCATCGCTCTTTCTGAGCATAATATTGGAAGGTTTCAGATCACGGTATAAGATAACAGGACTTCTGCTATGAAGGTAAGAGAGGACATCACATATTTCTATAGCCCATTTAATTACGTCTTTTTCAGGGAGTCCGGGATTACCTCTTTCTTTAAGTACTGCAAGAAGATCCTTACCTTCAATAAAATCCATAGTAAGGTAATATCTATCACCAATGGTAAAATAATCATATACTCTTGGCAAACTTATATGATGAAGATTGGCAAGAGTCTTTGCTTCACTCTGAAATTTATCAATAGCATAGAGTCTTTCTTTCTCAGTGCTGTGAGGAAAGCTCAGCAGTTCTTTAATAGCACAGGTCTTTCCAAGATTTCTGTCTTCTGCGCAGTAAACTGCTCCCATACCACCTGATTTAACAAGCCTGATAATTTTATACCTGTTAACAAGCAGTGTACCTTCTTCTACAATATTAGAATACTGCCTTTCATTTTTTTCAATAATACAGCCACATTCAGCACAGAACTTTGCACTGTCACTGTTATAGGCATTGCATTTAGGACATACTGCAGGCATATAAATTCCCCTCCTAAACAGATGAGAGGCAAGCAGTATTACAATATACTTTAACTACAGGCTTATAACTACTCACCTCTCAGTAATTTTCTAATAACTCAAAATATCCATAAGGGGTTTTTTTGCTTTATTAATAGCCAGTCTCAACATACCTAAATTTGCATCTTTTGTTGCAAGAAGTAACAAAACTGCTTCAGATGTAACAAGTTGGATTATGGCGATTCCACTCTTATACTGAGATATAAACTGTTCCAGTTCTCCTATACCTGCTTCTGAACCAAGAGCTTCTGAAGATCCCAGTCCACTGGATGCTATGGCGCCTAAAGTTTCTGTGTCGGCATCAATAGTACCTACAGACGAAATTATCAGACCATCTCTTCCGGAGATCATTACAGCTTTAACTCCATCGGTCTCAAGAATACCCTTGAGTATTTCCTTTGGACTTTTCACCAATGAACACATCCTTTCATAAAAAATATTCTATATAATATGACTAATCATCAAATTTCGGGAGAGGTCGAACCTTTAAAACACATTTTTCTCCCATTGTTTCAACCTTCAATTGAAACTTATCCTGAACAACCTCTACAAGGATTCCCTGAATATAGGCATGAAAAAGGCTGCAGAGATCGCCTCCCACTTTTTCCCCCTGACGGGTAAGAATAGAATAAATAGGACAGTGGTCAAAAGTAAGAGTAGCAGAATTATCTGCCATAACATAATCAAACTTGAAACTATCTTTCCACTTTCCCTGAAGATCCTTCAATATATCTTCAAAACCAATCTTTTCGTCTTCAAACATACGGGGTAAATGACTGGAAGCGATTCGTCCTGCAGTAGTTCCTACTGCTCCGAGAGAACCGCCTGCCACCTTGCGTAATGTTTTAGATATTGATAATAAGCGTACTCCAAGATCCCTGGAAGCTTTTTCATAATCACTTTCATCAACCTGTACTTCATCAATATTTCTCACAAGAGTACTCATATTCTGCGGTTTACCTTTTGACGGGCAAAACCTCCTGTCACCTCCTAATTCTAAATCAGGTTATATTCTCATACCCGGACCGGAGTCTTTTATATACAGGCCTGACTCAATACCTGAATTGAATTTACTGACCTGAGCATAAGCCTGTAATAAACATTTCCCTCCCGTCACGCGTTACGCGGCAAGAGAATATATATATGTATTATTTATGCTTAACTCAGTAATAATATTTTCCTTACTTACAGTCACAATTATAATATGTCTCATTCCTAAATAAACTTGCTGGTTATGTCCATACCATGACTGTCACAGTAAAAATTCTTGCTGTAAGAAACACCTTTTACTTCAATACAGGCAGAAGGACATATATAATAACATGAAAGACAACCGATACAGTTAGACTCTTTTTTCACAGTGGCAATTTTTTTTGCATCATCAAAAGAGAAAACTTCCACAGGGCAGACATCAATACAGAGCTGACAGGCACGACAGGCCTTATCATCAAGAGAAATTTTTATATTCTGTTCAAAACCTTTTAGCATATCATCTCTCCACCTTTCTTACAAGTTTTCCACCCTGATAGATATTAACTGAAAGGGGCATCTGGCCGGGAAGTGCATGAGTTGAACAGGAAAGACATGGATCGTACAACCTGATAGCTACTTCCAGAGCATTTAAAACTCTTTTGTCACTCTTTTCTATGTAATGTATGGCTGCCTGTTTTATAGTGCTATTAATAGCAAAATAATTCAGCTGTGTTGCTACCATGAAATTGGCATATTTGACTCTTCCCTGACTGTCGCCTTCATATTCATGAATAAGAGTCCCTCTTGGAGCTTCAACCTGAGCAACACCATATGATGGTAAACCTTTTATAGGATCACGAACATTTTTACTGGTTATCTCAGGATTTTCCAGTATTTCTATAGCTCTTTCGCAGCCTGCAAGTATTTCTATAAGGCGTGCATAATGATGGAGAATAGATTTATGAGACGGTCTGCCGTAATTCTGCCTGAATATTTCAAGTTCTTTCTGAGCAAGAGGTGTGGCCATAGAATCACATATATTTATCCTGGAAAGAGAATTACCTCTCGTAAGTTTCAATTCTCCGCTATGCTCGAACAGGCAGCCTTTAATATAACTGTCATGGACAGCTTTTTCCTTTAAATGTTTTTTCCAGTCTTTCACAGAAAAATCAGTAACAATATTACCCTTCGGATCCATTGCCCTTATATCTCCATAGGTAATATCATGTTTACCATTATTAACAGTTCCCACATTATAACATTCAAGGTCAAAGATGGTCATTAAATCCTTCGGATCTTTCCCCTGCATTACGGTTTTACCGAATTCCATAGCCCATTTTGCAAGTTCAAGAGCTTCTTTTGCATATTCAAGAAGTTTTTTTCTCTTTTCTTCGTCAAGGACAAAACATACTCCTCCGGGCACAACTGCAATACCATGGGTAAATCTGCCGGTAAGGATTTCATTCATTTTCGATCCCAGAGTTCGCAAACGAAGTGCCTTTTTAGCCTCTTCAGGAGCGGCTTTAATAATACCAAAAAGATTTCTGTCCTCAGGAGGACTGTCTATTCCAAGAATCAAATCAGGACCGCCAAGGGCAAAGAAATGAAGGGCATGAGAGAAAATATTCTGTGAGAGATTCATCAGTTCTCTGAGCATTACTGCCGCAGGAGGAGGAGTCAGGCCATAGGCCATATCAAGTGCCTTACCTGATGCAACCAGATGAGAAGTAGGACATACTCCGCAGATTCTTGCAGTCATCTGAGGCATCTTACTCATTTCCATTCCTATAAGGTTTTTCTCAAAACCACGTAATTCTATGACATGCATGACCGCATCTTTAACCTTGCCGTTATCATCCAGTTCCACACTTATGGTAGCATGTCCTTCTATTCTTGTAACAACAGGTACTTTTATAATCTCTGTCATACTCCGGCAACCTCCTTCTCTGCTTCTCTCATCCATTTTTTAATAAGAAAAGTAGGCTTATTTCTTAATACAGATGCACCCATATAATACGAATAATAGGTACGGGCAAAATTTTCTATCTCTTTAATTATAGTTGCTTCTTTTATCTTTGTGAGCTTTGCCATTCTTTCAGCAACTTCTGTCCTTATATCCCTGTAAGGATTCATTATTATTCTCGGAGTGGGGCCGGTACAGCCTATACAGACCATTCCCTGATTGGGACATGGTGCAAGGCATCTGTCAAGAGAGACGGAACCCAGGCATATATATCCCTGTGAAAGTAAACACACATCAGGGTCAGGTATACCTTCAATATTTCTCTTTAATTCAGTTACATCGGTTTTATCCATCCTTCTGTTGCATTTTCCACAGACAGAATGCAAATTGGTATCAGGTAGCTTACCCTGTATCAGAGCACTCAGACCTTCAAAAATAAAATAAGGATGAGGAGGGCATCCGGGAAGATAATAATCAACTTTTATAACTTCATCTATCGGAAGAGCTTCATTCTCGAACTTCGGGATCATAGGAGAATCGGGGACGATTTTAGTAATTGTGCTTGGATTATTTAAATAAACCTTGTCAAATATTTCCTGTGGTTTAAAAACTGTATTGGCACCGCAGATGCCTCCCCAGCATGCACATGTTCCCCACGCTACAATAGTCTTACATTTTTCCCTCATCTCTTTTACGACATGACGGTCATGTTCTGTTCTTACACAACCTTCTATCAATCCTATATCAGCCTGAGGATGTTCTTTAAAATCAACAAGTATAGGACAATAAACTATTTCAATAGCCTTTATTACGTCAAGTAATTTCTCATGTAAATCTACAAAAGATATATGACAGCCTGCACAGGTAGAAACCTGCTCCGTAGCTACTGTAACTTTCATTAGCTTCCTCCTTTCTCTTTATGAACGGTAAGCTTCTTGTAACAGCCATTTTCACCGGCATGAAGGATCTCCAGATCGACTTTTCTTCCACCGAGTATCTTTTCCAGAGCTCCTGCAAAAAATCCGTGGGACATCTGGCAGAGTGCACCTTCCTGCTTATCGGCATAAGTATAAAGGGTATTTCTTACAATACAATCCTGAAACCACATATATCCGACCCATTTATCACCTTCGTCGTTAAAATAAGATTTTGTATCATCTTCTTTCCACATGCCAAATCTCCAGTCAAGACCTATATCATATAAAGCCTTTTGAAGTAAATCAATAGATTTTTCAAGGTCATCAGTCGTCTCGGAAAAATGTTTCACTGCATCCATACCTATAGTTTTACCGGACTGAAAACCTACTACACTGGCACTTCTCTGAAGTATCTTTTCCGCTCCCTGTCCGAGAGCACCAAGGAACATCATAATATCCTGTAATTTTTTTCTTTCTTTTACTAAATCAGTCAATATTACTTCTCTCCTTTCATGAAAAATAAACCAGATTTTCTAAAAAGAGGAAATATCACCTCCTCAATATCAGTATAATATAAATTATTTAGATAAATTGCTTCTACTTAATTTTCATATAAAGCCTTATTTTACGACATTAAAGATGAAAATTCCTATACCCTTAAATTAATTTTTTCTCTTGAGTCTCTTTTTCCAGCTCTCAAGTAAATCAATTAAAAAATTCAATATTCTCTCAATAAAACTATAATTAACAGACTGTTCGTTCTGCTTTTCTATGACCTTTTCAGTAGTTTCCGTAATACTCTGGCCCGGTTTATCCTTTTGTACTTCTGTCTTTTCCGGTTTCTCTTCAGGCTCAATTTTGAGTGCTTCCATAGCACTTCTCATGGCCGGAATATTATCATATCTTCTATTTGGACTCAGTTCCATAGCTTTAAGAATTATATTTTCAAATTCAGGGGAAATCTTCGGATTAAATTTCCTGCATAAAGAAATGGGTAAATCATTAATTGTTCTATCAATTGCATCTATAGGGTGGGTTTTTGTGATTAAAAAATAAAGTGTTGCACCTAGAGAATATATATCAGTTCTTTCGTCTGTCTGTGTTGTATATTGTTCCATAGGAGAATAATACATCTTTGCAGTTTTAGCCACAGCCAGGGTTTTTGCCTGAGGATCAAATATCTTGGATATGCCAAAATCAATAAGCTTCAGTTTCCTGGATGGAGTCAGTATAACATTATCGGGACAGAGACCTCTGAAAATTATAGGACTCGGTTTTCTTGTATGGAGGTAATTTAAAATATCACATATTTCCAGAGCCCATGCAATGACCTGATATTCACTGAAAAAATCCTGTGATTTTTTTACTAATTCACTCAATTTCTCTCCGTAAATATATTCCATAACTAAATATTTTCTATCGTTGCAGGAAAAATAGTCCTCAAATTTCGGCAGATTATCATGGGTCAGTTTTAATAATAAATCTGCTTCAAATTGAAATTGCTCTACAGCCTGTTTTCTCTCTGCCAGATTTAAAAAACCTTCTACAAGCAATTCTTTTATGGCAACATCCTTGTTTTGCTCCAGATCCTTACCTTTATACATTCTGCTTACATGGCTTGTAGCAATAAGAGATTCTATTACAAATCTGTCTTTTAAAACAGTCTGAGCCTTAAGAATATCCTGTTTTTCACCTGTATCTGCCATACAAATCCCCTGTTCCCTCATTTATTATAATAATCCAGACCTAAATTTACATTCCATATAGAATTTTGCTATAATTAATCAAAGATTTAACATAGTGGGAATTATTTTACTTCACAACAAGCTTTCTACATACTTTGTTAAGTTAATTCAATATCCGTAAATATTTTCCTCCTAAAAGTTAAATTAAAAAAAAATCTATTTACTATAGGTTTGCAGATTTCTTAAAAATAGTTGTAATTCTTACCTGAATAAAATCATCTGTCATTTTTAAAAGCAATCCTCTTTAACTTATTTTTCCCCTGTGTTATAATTACAGTTACTTTCATATTAGATTTGCTTCTCCTGACACGTTACAATTCTAATATAATCTATGTAAGAGGAGGTATTATTTATTATGCGCAGTAATTTCATTCTTCCCAAGGATAAACCTGTTCCGCCTGTAGAGAAACTCGGATTTGGCCAGTATTATACGCCCTATATGTATGTTCGAAGATACAGACAGAACAAATGGGAAGATTCCATCATAACAGATTACGAACTTTTAGCTGTAGACCCTGCTTCTCAGATGTTACACTACGGTCAATTAATTTTTGAAGGGCTGAAAGCCTATTATAATAAAGATCAGGAAAAAGTATATTTATTCAGACCTGAAGAGAATGCCAAAAGATATATAAAATCTGCAATAAGGCTCTGTATACCGCAGCTTCCCGTAGCGGATTTTATAGATTCCGTAAAGGCAGCAGTAAAATTCTCCGGTCCTTATATACCACCTTATTCTAAAAAAAATCCCACCCCTGCATCTCTTTATATCAGACCATTCTTAATGGGAACAACCCCTAAACTGGGAGTGAAACCTGCACAGGATTACGGTCATGTAGTAATAACCAGTCCTTCCGGTCCTTATTTTGCAGGTGGGTTAAATCCGATTAAATTAAAAGTAGAAGAAGTATTTACAAGGGCTGCACCGGGAGGTACAGGCGAAGCAAAATGTGCGGGAAACTATGCAGCTTCGCTGATGGCAGCGGAAATAGCCCACAGTGAAGGTTACGATCAGGTCTTATGGCTTGATGTAACACGAACATATATTCAGGAAGTAGGAGCAATGAATGTTTTTCTGGTAAAGGATGATGTTCTTATCACGCCGGATCTGAGCGGTACAATACTTCCCGGTATAACGAGAGATGCTGTTATAAAACTTGCTTCTTCTCATTTTGGTATGAAAGTGGAAGAAAGACCTGTCTCTATTGATGAAATAATAAAAGGTATAAAAGAAAAGAAGGTAACGGAAATATTCGGCTCAGGTACGGCTGCAGTAATTACGCCTGTAGGAGCTATCGGATACAAAGGAGAAACATATACATTAAGTAACGGAGAAATAGGGACTGTAGCCCAAAAAGTGTATGATACCCTTACGGGTATACAATACAA
>JBEHWP010000095.1:0-12356 GCA_040217665.1 Vulcanimicrobiota bacterium | reverse complement strand
GATGAAGACATAATACTGCCTATCATATCCATATATTTCCCTCCTGTTTTCCGGAGATTTCTTCTTTATTTATTATATAATAAAAATCCTTATGTGACAAACTATCTTAAGACGTATTTTAATTTATAAAAGAACTATTTTTTTAATTACTGATTACAGCAAGAGTAAGACGTTTATTACAGGTGTATGTTCAGGTCAGTGATTGAAAAAAATAATCCTGTAAAGTATAATATTTCATATTAAATCCAAATAATTTATGACGTACACTAACCTGTCCTATCAAATTATATTTTATGAAAGAATTTAAAGAAAAAACAAAAGATTTTTTTATAGTCCTTAATGAATCTGTGAAATCTTTTCAGAGGAATAATAATTTTGAAAGATCTGCCTCACTGGCATTTTTCGGCTTTTTCTCTGTTATTCCCCTTTTATTGCTTGTTTTTTATATTCTTGGTAATTTTATTCTCTCATCTGACAGAGCTTTTTTAGCAGTTCAGAATGTGACATCCCAGATGTTTCCCGAATTTATCAGAGTAATTGCAAAAGAAGTTTATGCACTGTCAGAACATAGAGAAATATGGGGGCCTATAACGATTATAACCCTTTTCTGGTGGATTACACCTCTTGTTGGCACAATTAGAAATGCCTTTACAAAAATATTTAAAACCGATGAAGAACTTCCATATTTTAAATCCAAAACCTTTGATCTTATGGCTGCCATCATAATAGTTGCTCTATCTATAATACTTGTAGTAAGCGAAGTCTTTTATTCTATGATTACAGTAGTATTTTTTAAAACCCCCGTTCTTCATCGTATAAGTAATATTACTGCATCATTTCTTCTTACTGTGATTTTAATGACTGTTTTCTATGGTATTTTTTCACCTGTAAAGGTAAAAATTAAATACCTTTTCGGAGGAGCTTTATTCAGCAGTTTACTATGGTCTATTATGAGACCTGTATTTTTTCTTTTTCTTAAATTTAATCCCAGTTATGGCTATACCTTCGGTTCGTTAAAGGCTATTTTTATTCTTTTTATATGGGTTTATTATTCTTTTTCAGTAATTTTACTCGGAGCGGAAGTCATTTCAAATTTCAGAAAAAAGGAAGCCCTTTTCCTGAAAGGACTCTTTTATAACGGTTATGATAAAAAGAAAATACAGCATATCATGAGCAGAAAATTTGTTCAAACATATGGCAAAGATGACGTTATCTTCAATCATAACGAAGAATCCGATAAAATGTTTTATATTCTCTCCGGTTCTGTAAATATAACAAGGAATAATGAGATTATTAATGTTATGAAACAGGGGGAATATTTCGGAGAAATTTCCCTGCTTATTAATACAAAAAGAACTGCATCGGCTGTCGCAGCAGAAGAACATACACAACTCGTCTGTATTTCTCAGGATAATTTCGGTATTATTCTCAGAGAAGAGGGAAAAATTACCTTTTCTATATTAAAAGAAATGGCTGAAAGATTGAAGAGTAGAACTGATGATTATGTGTAGTAGGGGCGTTTTATTAAACGCTCTTTACACATTAAGACTCTAAAATAATCCCTTTTTCTTTTTATCGAAATAAAAATCTACTTTTATCTGCGATGCAGGTGATCTCTTTGCTTCAAAGGTATTCTGCTTTAAATCCATAATCAGTTTTTCACATATCAGAGATGAACCGTCATCTCTTCTGAGTTGCACATTCCCGGCCAGAGTGAGGCTCTGAGGGGAAGATATATATGTGGCAGTGTCTGCATAAACATGTTTATCCTTTTGAGTTGCCTTCACTCTGCCTCCTGCCACTACTCTGCTCGGTTCATTCCACGTAAATTCAAGGGTGTCAGAAACTATCGTTACAGGCCCGTCTTTAAAGGTTTTCTGAAGTTTCGCTGTTCCTTTCTCAGGTGCTTTTGTCTGAACAATCTTTACGTTCCCTGCCCATACCCCTTTTTTTTCTTTATATTCCACTGTTACAGTATTACCGGAAAGAACTGTCCCCGGCTGACTGAATACGACATTTCCTGAAGCTACTGCAATATTTGTTCTGGCATTGAATTTTATATCATCTGCTTCGAGTGTGGCTTCATCTTTTTCAAGTCTTACAGTACCCCATATATGAAATTCATTGGAATTTGCCTCTCCTGAGAAATTCTGGGCAAGTATTTTTACATCTACATTGCCTCCTAGCAAATCGTCTTTTTCTCCTATAATGGCCCATGCTCTGTCTGTAAGAGCCAGAGTTATTAATATAATTAAACATATATAGAAACGTTTCATAAACTACCCCTTTTTAATGAAAGCTGATAACTATATATTACAGATTCCATGCCATTATTATAAAATAAATGGCGGAAAAATAAAAGCCCATTAAGAAAATTTTATAATATCTCCCAGGTTGATTTCGTGAAATCCCGGCAGTTCTGCTTCGACAGAAGCTATTCTGAATCTCTCTTTTCCCGTCTTTCTGAGCAAGTCCAGCCTTTCTTTCATTGAAACAGACAGGGGGAATGTTTCTTTAATATTTTTTAATATAAGATCACTGTTAAAATCGACACCATCGGAGAGTGTGTCAAAAATGGAAGAGACTATTACCTGTTCTATTTCAGAACCGCTGAAACCTTCTGACTTCTGGGCAAGTAATTCCATGTTGAAATCTCTTGTGTCTCTGTTACGCTTGCTCAGATGAATCCGGAAAATTTCTTCTCTTTCTCTTTGATAGGGGAGATCTACAAAAAATACCTCGTCAAATCTTCTTATTAATTCTTCGGGGAGAATATTTATATTATTTGCCGTAGCCACTATGAAAACAGGACTTTCATGTTCTTCCATCCATGTAAGGAGAGTTCCGAGCAATCTGGAAGTTACTCCGCTATCTCCTCCGTCTATGACCCCTGAAAAAGCCTTTTCTATTTCATCTATCCATAATATTGAAGGTGCAACACTTTCTGCAATTTTCAGTGCTTTTCTCATATTTCTTTCAGACTCTCCTACAAGACCTCCAAGGACACGGCCGAGATCGAAATGAAGAAGAGGTTTTTTCCACTGACCTGCAATGGCTTTGGCACAGAGACTTTTCCCGCATCCCGGAAGACCTGTGAGAAGTATACCTTTCGGCTCAGGAAGGCCGAAATCCCTGGCTTTTTGAGTAAAAGCAAGGGCTCTTTTATTCAGCCACTTTTTCAGGTTGTTCAATCCTCCTATATGTGAGAACTGTTCTAAATAAGGATAGAACTCCAAAAAACCTGCTTTCTTTATTATCTGTTCCTTTTCTTTCAGGATTAATTCTATATGTTCTGTCCCTATTTTTCCTTCCATTACCGCCACTTTTGCAAGTATTTGCTCAGCTTCCCTTCCTGTAAAGCCAAGAAGTGATTTTACTATCTCTTCTCTTTCTTCTGCTGTACCGATGGAAATATGTATGCCCTGAGAAGAAAAATTATCTGTAACAAGGGAAAATATACTGTTCATTTCTGGTAAAGAAGGGAGTTTATAATCTATTACAGTAATGTCTTTTTCCAGTTCTACAGGTATTTTCATTACAGGTGAAGTGATTATTACGGTTCTGGAAGAATTTCGAAATGATATAACAAGATCGCGGAGTTTTCTTTTTATCATATGATCATCTATATAATGATGAAAATCTCTTAATATAAAGATTCCATCATCTTTTGATTCTATTAATTCCAGAGCGCTGTAAGGTGCTTTTGCAGAGGTCGTTACTTTATTACCGCATATCATACCGTCTGTAACTGTCCATAGATAAAGATTTTTTTTCATTTCTTCCGCAATGGATGAACACATATACATTACCCTGTCTTCTTCCCATGTAATAAGATAAATTACAGGGTATCCGGATGTTATAAGTAATTTTATATGTTTTTTTGTTTCCATATCTATATATGTCGTGATGCGTGATGTGTGACACGTAAGGTATGCATGCTTACTTTTCACTTTTCACGACTCACTTTTCACTATTAAATTTCTATTTGATAATCATCAAGGCATATTTCGAAACCGGGGGGACAGAGGAGCAATGCAAAGGCAATACCGGAGAGGCTTCCTGTAAAGAGGCGAAGATATATATTACTCTCTCTGAGACCTGTAAGCTGTGTAAGGCCGTCCAATGCAACAGGTACCAGCAACAGGATTGCCAGTTTCCAGTGATATTTTCTGAAAGATTTTCTGAATATATAAAGAAAAATACCACTTCCAATCAGAAAGATGTATATGGCAAAACATCTTTCACAGATTGCCATTTGATGACCCCATAGAAATATACATCGTTCCGGTTTCTGATGGCATAAGGGCCTCATCCCGCCATATAGAATATCACTCATTATTCTGTTATTATGAGATGCAAAATATGGTGCCATTACAGAAGCAACTGTAATAAAGAAAAACATGCCGAAAACACTGAGCAATATAAGTTTTTTTAACATTTTTTAATAAGCATTCTATAAAGGTTTCTCTCCTGTAACAAGTCACAAGAGCATATGTATTATTTATGTTCATCTAAGATCCTATCTGAAAAGTCGACCTGTACCTTTCCAGTGCCAGGCTCTTCCGAAAAATCTATAATCCTCCTGAAAGAGAACCTGTTTTTACAGACATTTACTATTTTGCGTTTATTTAATTTACAACTGGCTGTTAATACGGTATATATTTTTCTCCAGAACCTGGCACTGGAAAAGATGAGAAAATAAATATTACTTTTCGGATAGGCTCTAATTACTGCTCCAGATAAGTTATTACCCATTTTATCAACTTCTGCCTGACAGGCTCTTACGAAGAAAAATAATTTGCCTTATATAATTTGGTTTCCAGACAATAAATTAACCCTTATTTAATTTTTAATTCTATATAAAAAATTAATTTTTCTTCTCCATAGCCTGCCAGGCAGAAGCTTTTTCAGATGCTTTTTTATCTGTTGCGGTACTAAGTACTGTAAGAAAAATAACTCCGGCAATTTATTAGAACGATTGTATCCTTGCGTCACGCATTACGCATTACGCATCACGATATAAACTTTAACTATGATGTAGTTATTTCCTGACTGATCCTA
The DNA here is from genome assembly GCA_040217665.1 of Vulcanimicrobiota bacterium. Classification (GTDB taxonomy): domain Bacteria; phylum Vulcanimicrobiota; class SpSt-956; order SpSt-956; family JAKJGF01; genus CALARM01. The sequence goes on along the minus strand of JBEHWP010000095.1, from coordinate 7,295 downwards.
AGTAATTTATGTAAAGATTATTCTTCAAAGATTACAGGTTCTGTTTCTTAATAAATAAATTGGTTATTAATGCCCCTGCCGCAGATGCTGCTATAAAACAGATAATATTGATAAAGCCACAGCATGCTATTGCTCCCAGACCTCCTACATACTGGCCTATTTTTTCTGCCTGAGAACCTGTTGCCTGACCGAATTGTTCCAGTATCTGCTGTGAAGCTTTCTGTCCCTTTACAACAAAATATATACTTGATACCAGAATCTGCGTAATAGTAGAAATTATAGTGCTGAATATACCTGCTTTAAGGGATTCTTTTACTGCAAGGCCACCGCCGGGAGTATTCAGGAAAAGAGTTGTAACTATACCGCAGAGAAATCCCAGACCTATGAATATAGGGGGAAGACATGCTGGCAATAAAAGACCAAATATTAAAGCAGCTATAAAATTTATTACTCCGAAAATCAGGCCTGATTTTAACCATGCCGACATTTTTACACATCCTTTCTCTTAAAATTGTTTTTCTTTTTCCGATAGATTAATGTAACTTTCTTTATAGTAATCTTCTGTAAATTCTCTATGAGTTACTTCTCCGAGAGAGTCTTCCATAAATTTTGTAAATTCAACACATTCCTGTCCCTGAACACCTTTTATGTCCAGTATTTTTACTTCTCCTGTAGGTAATATTTTAACTTTCATTTCTTTCATAATATTTTCTCCTGAAAATTATCTTGACATTGTCATATTACCTGATTTGATAAAATAGTTCTTAGTTCTTAGCTGTTAACGATTAGCTTTAATTATTAACTGAAAACTAACAGCTAAATGCTAACTGCCAGTTGCTATTTTATTAAATGTGACACTGTCAAGTTATAATAACGCTTTAATTACCATTGCCGGACTGTAAGAACTATTTCCTGTTTTTCATTAACCTCTTCTTCTGCCAGGGTAAATCCCTGTTCTGAAAGAACTTCTTTTGTTTTCAAATAGGCATATTTCTGTGTAATGGCCTGAATAAAATTTTTCTGTCTTATAGGAGAACCCTGTTCCACACCCCACCAGTCTGCTATTATATCACAGGTTTCTCCGTTCCATACTATACCTATATCACAGGATGTACCGGTTTTTATCGCAATATCTGCTCTGACTTTTCTATCCTCATAACCTTTGATTTCGGCCCTTATATCACTGTAATTATATCCGAGTTCTTTAACAGCTTTTTTAACACATTCTCTGTCAGTAATCTTTGTTTTAACAGTCGTAAAATGAGACATTTTATTTCACCTCTTTTATATTATAGTGGATTTGTCATGTTTTGTGAATAGGGGAAAAGTGAAGAGTGAGCAGGGGCTTTAAATTAAAGGCTTCGGGCTTAAATACCCATCACCTGTTAACTTGCTTTTCTTGCATTATTTTTTGCCCATTCTCTGAGTCTGCCAGCTTCTTCTATTAAAACATAAGGTGTAATGTTATGAAGGTTTTTCAGTATAGTTTTATAATTTAAGGTTTTTCCTTCTTCACAGGCATCGTAAAGTGATGAAACAACAGCTTTTTTTATTTCATAACCGCTCAGGTTTTTGCTGTGATATGCCAGTGTTTCAAACTCTTCGTCCGACACAGAAACACCGGTCGTATAGATTTTAAAGATTTTTTTTCTTTCTTCTATATCAGGCAGATCGAGGAAAAATATTTCATCAAATCTGCCTTTTCTGAGAAATTCGGTAGGAAGATTGAAAGGATTGTTTGCTGTGGCAATAACAAATACGGGAGAAGATTTATCCTGAAGCCAGGTTATAAAACTTCCGAACAGTCTTGTACTTACGCCTCCATCTGTCGATTTGTTGACCCCGTAAAAACCTCTGTCGGCATTGTCAATCCATAAAATTGCAGGGCATGTGGCTTCTACTGTAATTATGGCTTTACGCAGATTTTCTTCTGAAGAACCCATAAGAGGGCTGAAGAGCCTCCCCGTGTCGAGTTTAATTAAAGGCATAGACCATTCCCGTGCAAGTCCTTTTGTTATAAGACTTTTGCCGCATCCTGTAGGACCGATAAGAATTACGCCTTTCGGTTGATCTTTAATAAAATCTTTTTTCTGAAAGACTTTTCCTCTTTTTAAAAGCCATTTTTTTAGTTTTTCAAGTCCTCCTGTATATTCAAAGCCTTCTGTTTCTGTGCAAAATTCCAGTAATTCTGTTTTTCTTATTATTTGTTTTTTTTCATCTATAATTGCATTAACGGATAGATTTTTTCCCTGTCCCAGGACAAAGGTTTTCTCCATAACTCTTTCTATTTCTTTTATGGTGAGCCCCCGGCATGACGTTATAAAATTTTGCCTGTCTTCCTCAAAAATTATATCTCTGCCGGTAAAAATCTGATGAAATAATTTTTCTATGTCTTCATATGACGGAAGATTATATGTCAGGGTTTTTATATCTTTATCTATTTCTAACGGTAAATCCATTACAGGAGATATAAAAATTATGTTGTTATCTGTCTGTCTCAATATTCGCGACAGATTTTTTATAGCAGATTGTACACATGGGTCTTTAAAATATATGTGAAAATCCAGAAGAATAAAAATACTGTTACCGTCAGCTCTGTAATTGAGTATATAATTCAATAGTTCCAGGGGGCTTTCTGTATTACCTGTAATATTTCCTTTCTCTCTTTTTAACCCTCCTGTTACTGTCCAGTAATAAATATTTTTTCTTTTTCCTGCTATTTCATGTATATCTCTTATTATTCTTTCTTCTTCATAGGATATGATATATAGCAAAGGATATCTTGCCCTGAGCAATATATCTACTTCTGATCCCTGGGATTTATAGAGCACCGCTAATTACCTCCAGTTACGCGTTACGCATTACCCGTCAAGAATATAAATTATTTAGATTAATTCCCTTTAAATAAATTATTTTATAAGATTGATTTTACGGTATTAAAAATGCAAATTCCTATAATCTTAAATTATAGCAGAAAAGAATAGAAGGATACAACTTTCTGAGAAGGAAAAGTATTTCGTCTTATAGAATAAAAGGTCTGAAGTAAAGGAAAGAACATAAATAGAGAAAGTCATAAAATACATGAAATTTGCAGGTGATTATTTATGGGAAAAGGTAATGCAGATAAATTCCTGGCAGAAGGTATCCATTTCTGGGACGGAGGAGATATTGAGAGGGCGGCGGAGTTTTTTAAAAAAGCACTTCACGAAGATCCTCAGCACAGTGACGCAAATTGCAGACTGGCATTATATTATCTGAGAAACAGGAATTTTGAAGAAGCTCTGAAATATGTTGATCAGGCAATTAAAACAGGAACGGAAAAAGAAGAAACTGTTTACCTGAAAGCAGAATGTCTTATTCAGTTGAAAAATCCGAAAAAAGCCATAGAATGTCTTGAAGCTTCTCTAAAAAAAGGTATTAATTCTGAAAGAATTCTTAAGACTGTAGGAAGAAGTTATTATGATTTGAGTATACAACTTCAGTCTGCTCAGAATTTTGAAGAAGCTACGGCTATAGCCCAGAAAGGTCTTGAAAAATATCCTTCTTTTTCTCCTCTTTATAAACTCCTCGGTAAAATTTATTTTGAAGAAGGGAAGCATAAAAGTGCAGTAGAACATCTGAATAAGTATATAGACGATGTTACAGGCGACCCTGAAGCATATGTAATTCTCGGAGATATGTACACAGTTCTTCAGGATGCAGAAAAATCTCTGGATAATTATGGTAAAGCCATTACAATTGCTCCTGATGCATTGCTCCCCTTATATAAAATTGCCCATGTCTATTCAGATATAGGTGAATATCAGAAAGCCGAAGAATATCTTCTCAGAGTTATATATATAGATCCCAATCTTGCTGCCCCTTATGACAGTCTGGGAACTTTATACAGCAGACTCGGAGATTATGATAAAGCCATACAACATTACGAAATGGCTATTGATATAGAACCGAATATATCCACTCTCTATTATAACCTTGGTCTCAGTTATTTTTATAAAGAAAATTATGAAAAAGCTATAGAAAATTATGAAAAAGCTTTAAAGCTTAATCCTGATGATCAGGCTTTTTATTATAATCTCGGCCTCGCCTGTTTTAAATTAAAACAGAATGATAAAGCTCTTATCAATTATCAGAAAGCTCTGACTATTGATCCAAATTTCGTTCAGGCTTTATACGGAACAGGCAGTGTATGTCTGTCTCTGAAGAAATATAATGATGCCATAAAACATTTTACAAATGCCGTAAACCTGTCCCCTGACTATGTGGCTCCCGTTTATGGCCTTGCTTCTGCCTGTGCGCAGAAGAGGGATTTTGAGAAAGCAATTCAATATTTTAACAGAGCACTGGAACTGGAACCGAATGATCCTGTTATTTATCACAGCCTTGGCAGTATTTATATAGAAAAAGTCGATTTTCAGAATGCACTGAAATGTTTTCAGGCAGCTATTTCCATTGATCCAGATAATGCTCTTTTCCATTTTACCCTTGGCAATCTTTATTCCGGCATAGGTGACTATGAAAAGGCAAAAGACAGCTACCAGAAGGCAATAGAGTGTGATCCTAATTTTGCACCTTCCCATTATGCCCTTGGTGGTATATATTCAAATCTTCAGGAATTTGATAAATCTCTTGAATGTTATGATACGGCTATCGAACTGGATTCCAAACTGGCATCGTACTATCAGGATCTGATAATTGTTTCCGATGAAGATAAAGGAGATATTCTATTACCTGCTCTGTCAGGAGAAAAGAGAAAAATTACCCGGGAAATACCGGAAAATGATGATATTGCGAGAAAAGAACTGGCAGAAAAAATAGAAGATCTCCTTGTAAACAAATATGAAAGATCTATAGAAAATTATCAACGTATTTTAGAACTTCCCGATAACAGCGCTTCTCCTAACCATTATGAAATGGGTAATGCCAACTATCGTCTAGGTGATTATGAGAAAGCTATTACCAGTTATGAACATGCCATAGAGGAAGGAATTAATGTATCCTATCCATGCTACAGTCTTGGTAATATTTACTTTGAACTGAAGGATTATGCAAGAGCTATTGAGTATTATATGCAGGCCATAGAATATGACCCGAATCTGGCAAATGCATACAGCGGTATTGGTACTGTATACTGGCATATTAAAGAATATGAAAATGCCTTTAATAATTACTACAGAGCAATTGAACTGGATAACGGAGATCCTCTCTTCCATTACGGTCTTGGTAATACCTATCTTGAACTGAAAGAGATTGATAAAGCAGTAACATGTTATGAAACGTCTCTGGATATAGACAGTAATTTTACCGCTGCTTACAGCGGTCTTGGAAATGTATTTACAGAACTGAGGGATTACGATAAAGCTATCGGCTATTTCGAACAGGGTTTAAGTATCGATCCGCAGTTGCTCTCTGCCTATATAGGACTCGGTAATATTTATGCTCTCCATAAAAATTACGAGAAAGCCCTTGAGTATTATTCTTATGCTCTTACTATAGATCCTCATGAACCGGTATTAAATACCAGTATGGCCAATGTATATATAGAACAGGGTGATTTCACAAAAGCAGGTGAGATCTTAGAAAAAGTTTCTCAGATAGATCCCAATATGTCTGCTCTTTATATAGCGTCAGGTGTTATCTCTGTAAAATCAGAACAATATAATGAAGGTATAGAATATTTTCAGCGTGCTATTGAATGCAATCCAGGTGAAGCCATAGCATTGAATAATATAGGTCAGGTATACTTAAAACAGGGAAATTATGAAATGGCTATGGATAATTTTTATAATGCCCAGGAACTTTCCCCCAATCTTGCACCTTCTTATATGGGCCTTGGACTGGTTTACAGCGCAACAGGAAGGCATGAAGATGCTTCATCATGTTATGAGAAAGCTGCAGCACTTGGTTTCTCCAGTCTTGAGTCTATGACCCATCTCGGTAAAATCTATATGGATATGCAGGAATACGGGAAAGCAATGGAGATTTTTGATCAAACCCTTGAAAATGCACCTGATTCTATAGATGCAATTATAGGTCTTGCCACTTCTTTTTCAGCAGTTGGAGAATATGAGCTGGCTATAAATAAATTCAAAGAAGCAATGGAAATCGCTCCTGATAATCCTTTTGTTTTAAAAGGTACCGGCATTGTTTATATGAAAACAGGTGATTATGAAAATGCCATGAAATGTTTCTCCAGAACTCTGGAGCTTGATCCTCTCAATCATGAAGCATATTATCAGGCAGGCCAGATATATCAGATGGAGAGAAAATATGAAGAAGCAGAAGATAACTATGATAAAGCCATAGAGGCTTCACCGGTAAATGTTGAATATCTTGTTGCAATGGGAGATCTTTACAGATGGCTCAAAAAATACGAAGAAGCAGAAAAGATATATATAAAAGCAAGGGATATTGATAGAGAAAATGAACTGATAAGGTGCAAATTAACAGAGGTTCTCCTTCTGTTAAATAAAAGAGATGAAGCAAAACTGGTTACAGGAGTGGCAGCAGAAAAAGAAACTCAGGAAAAAGATAAAGATAAGGATAAAGTACAGGATTTCCTGGAAAGAATGACCAGACAGGCTTATATAGAAAGAGAAGAAATACCTGAAGAAATAACTGTAATTCAGGAAGAACCGGTTCTCCCTGAGATGGAACTTGAGATTGCGCCATTTGAGGACGATGTAAGGTATGAAACACATGAATTTTCTCCTCAACTGGAACAACAGTTACAATTCGAAGCGGAAGAAGAACCACCGCAGGAAGTTTCTTCTGAAGATGATGAACTGAAGATTATAAGTTTTGATATGACAGGGGGCGGCCTTTCTTTTGATCATGAAGAAGAACCCCCACAGGAAGAGCCTCCCCGGGAAGAAGGGCCCAGGGAAGAAGAAGAACTGAAAATTATAAGTTTTGAAGGTATTGAAATAGATTTTTCCGATTCTTCTTCAGAAGAACAAGGAATACTGGATGTACAGGATAGAACTGTACAAAAATTACCTTCCGACCGTCTGTCTTTACCTCCGAAGTTTTCTCCCATGACTGACAGAGATGAAGATACTGTAAAACCAGCTGGCAGGAGTGATTTATCTGATCTCTCTGAACCTGATTCAAAAAGATCTTTACTTAAAGCAAAATTTGCAGGCATGAAATTCGGAGGAGAACCGGCACAAAAAGAAGAAGAGGAAGAAACAGAACCTGGAGGATCAAAAAAATTTACACTGAAAAAGAAAACATCAATCTCTTCCAGTTCATCTAAAGGTATGCCTGCAAGAAGATTAAAAAAGATTTGAAAT
>JBEHWP010000094.1:0-12404 GCA_040217665.1 Vulcanimicrobiota bacterium | reverse complement strand
AGGTCTTGGGAGGCATATTTCCTCCCTGTCCCTGAACCATCTGAAGCTGCTGTAATGAGGTCTGAAGCATCTGAGGATTCTGTGACGGTTTTGCCTGAGGAGGTTGAAGGCCCTGTATCTGCTGTCCGCCCTGTCCGCCCTGTCCGCCCTGTTGCTGGTTGAGGTATTGATCTACCTGCTGGGGATTTACTCCGCTGAGTTGTAACACCTGATTGGCCATCTGCTCTGCCTGCTGTGCAGCCTGAGCATCCTGAGCACCCTGAGCACCCTGAGGGCCGCCGGCCCCGTTAGCTTTTCCACCTCAGCCACCGCCGCCACCTTCACCGCCGCCACCACCGGCTTCTTCAGGTTTCTTCTCTTCTTCACCTTCTTTGGCTTTCATAAGTTCTTCAAGGGCTTTCTTTATTTCATCCATTTTCTGATCCGTACTTGCATTTGCTCCGGAAGCATCTGCTCCGGAAGCATCTTTTGTTTTGGCATCGTCACCAATTTCAGCTTTATCTTTAACTTTCTCATCCTGTTTTGTTTCTTCCGCTTTTTTAGTTTCTTTTGGAGCCTCAGGCTTCTTTGCCTCCTTAGGGGCTTCAGTTTTCTTTGGCGTAGATACATGTTTTGTTGCTGGTTTTGAACCGGCACCTGATACTTTACTCATATAGACACTCCTCTCAAATTAATATTATTCTGAAAATAAACTGATGTTAGAAAATCGTAATTTTAATTCTTATATTACTTATCACACAATTTTAAAAAATATAAAGAGAGATTAATAAAAAAATTTATAAAAAAATAAAACAGGGGTTTTTCTGAAACCCCTGTTTTATTAAATTACCGGTTTAATTTAAAAGCCGAAACCCTGCTGCATACCCATACCGGGCATCTGCTGTCCCATTCCCGGAACCTGCTGTCCCATACCGAGACCGGGGTTCATACCTGCCATCTGTCCGCCGCCCTGGCTCATCTGAAGTGACTGTTGACCGAGCTGCTGGGCAAGCTGAACCTTCTGAGAGGTCTTGGGAGGCATATTTCCTCCCTGTCCCTGAACCATCTGAAGCTGCTGTAATGAGGTCTGAAGCATCTGAGGATTCTGTGACGGTTTTGCCTGAGGAGGTTGAAGGCCCTGTACCTGCTGCTGGCCCTGCTGGCCCTGCTGCTGGCCTCCGGCCTGCTGATTAAGATATTGATCTACCTGCTGCGGATTTACGCCGCTGAGCTGTAATACCTGATTGGCAATCTGCTCTGCCTGCTGTGCAGCCTGTGCATCCTGTGCCTGATTGGCTTTGCCTGCTTCCTGTGGCTTTTCACCGCCGCCACCTTCACCGCCGCCACCACCGGCTTCTTCAGGTTTCTTCTCTTCTTCACCTTCTTTGGCTTTCATAAGTTCTTCAAGGGCTTTCTTTATCTCATCCAGCTTCTGATCTGTACTTGCATTTGCTCCTGATGCATCAGCACCGGAAGCATCTTTTGTTTTGGCATCATCGCTGACTTCAGCTTTATCTTTAACCTTTTCATCAGGTTTTGTTTCATCGGCTTTTTTAGGATCTTTAGTTTCCTTTGTATCTTTTGCGTCTTTTGTCGCCTCTGTCTTCTTGGTATCCTTCTGAGCCTCCATCTTTTTCGGGGTCTGAGTCTTCTTTGCTGTTGATGTCTTACTTACATTTTTACTTGTGCTTGAACCTATTTTACCCATTAATAAACACTCCTTTCAAATTTTCGAACTGATGTTATATCAGGGGAACATCCCCCGTTTTTTTATTTTAAAATCCCATTCCCATAGGATTTGCACCCATCGTATTTCCCATACCGGGAACTACCTGTCCCGGCTGCATTCCCTGCATTCCGCCCATTCCCTGCTGCTGGCCCATTGCCCCTCCGCCTGCCTGCATGGCCATCTGTAATTTCTGCTTTAACTGCGGTGTCTGTGGCTGCCATCCCTGTCCCTGGGCAGACTGTAAATCTGTCTGTAACTGCTGTTTGGCCTGAACAATATTACCGCCGCCCTGCTGCATTCCACCCATTCCGGGCATTCCACCCATTCCGGGCTGTTGCATTCCGCCACCCATTGCCTGCATTCCGCCGCCTATTCCCTGAACTGCCTGTCCCGGCTGCATTCCGCCACCCATCATATTATTCATTCCGTTCATACCCTGCATACCGGGTACCATACCGCCCATACCTGCTGCCTGCAGTACTCTATCACAATCTGCATTAATAATCATATCCCAGTCCTGTTTACCCTGGTTGGGATTCATCTGACCTCCCTGTGCTCCTCCGGCCTGAGGCGCTCCTCCGCCGGCACCTGCTTCTTTACCTTTTTCGCCGCCGCCGCCTTCGCCGCCGCCGCCGCCACATTTTCCTCCCCCTTCGCCGCCTGCTTCCTGAGCCTTATCCTGTTTGGCAGCGTCTTCCAGAGCTTTCAGGATATCATCCAATTTTTTATCATCAATACCAGATGTCTGTCCTGTACTTGCATCTGCCCCTGTGGTCTGAGTTCCACTGGTGTTTGCACCTGAAACATTGGCACCTGAAGTAGTTGCACCGGATGTTTCACCCGGTTTTGTTTCAGAGCCTTCTTTTCCTTCTTTAATTTCTTTTTTAGCATCATCGGAAAGTTTTGTCTCTTCACCTTTTTTCGCTTCTTTTCCTTCTTTAGACTTCTCTGCTGATTTAGTCTTTTCTGATGCTTTAGTCTTTTCTGATGCTTTAGGTTTCTGAGTTTTTGATGTCTGAGATTTCTTTGAAGAAGAAGATTTCGCTCTACTGGCTGAACTTGATTTACTTCCGCCTATTTTTCCCATTAAATAACACTCTCCTTATGTAAGGTTTTATTCTTTACAAAAATAGCTGTTGTTAAAATATTACTTTTCTACCTGCTACGTATTATCACTACATTATCTGAAAATGTAAAGGGAATTTTATAAGATATTTTTTTAAAAAATTTATTTTACTTCCATGAAACAGTATATATAACCGCCGGTACAGGTGACAAAAAGAAGATTTTTATATTCTGATGAAATATTAAAATATTTAACACTCCATAAAAGTCTTGTTAAATCAAAACTATATGATTCTATAAAACCGTAATTATTCAGTATATATATTTTATTTCCATAAATATTAAATGATTTTTCTTTAAAATGGGGGAAAGGAAATTTAAGATTATGAATAGTTTTACCTGATAAAACCAGGGGTGAAGATATGACAGGACTTCCTGTATCAAAATTCCATAACACATGACCGTTCTGTAATTTTAAAACAAAAATCTCTCCCTTACTGTTAGAGGCATATACTCTGTCATTAAAGATTACAGGATAACCGCCCATAGACCAGTTATCTCCCAGGCAGGTCTGCCATAAAATTTTGCCTTTTCTGTTTAAACAAAATATAAAATCAGATGAAGCAGAAGCTATAATTTTATCACCTTTTATCACAGGAGTAGAATAGTACAGAGAAGAAAGTTTTCTCCTCCATAATTCACTGCCTTTAACTATATCAACCGAATAAAAAGAACCATCCGAAAAAAAACAGACTGTGCCGCTATCATCATCAAGAGCCATACCATTTATAATTCCGTAAGATAATCTCCATTTAATAGTACCGGCCATATCCAGACAATAAACAGACCCGTCCGTAGAGGCAAATATTATAAGCTTATAAGCTGCAGAAATTACAGGAGTGGCTCTGATACCGGACTCTGAAATAAAGGTCCATATAATATGTCCTTCCAAGGCATCGATGGCATATAAAAAACCGGTTCCGTCACAGCATAGTCCGCCGGTAAAAATTATCTTTCCATCACAGGAAATAACAGGAGAAAAAGTATCTGTAAGAGAGACTTCTTTAAATTTCCAGAGGAGATTTCCCTGTAAAGCTCCAAGACAGTAGAGGGAACCGTCGCAGGAAGAAAAATAAACTCTCCCTTTTCTGACCACCAGGTCTGTAAAAACAGGTTTTCTGTCACAGGTATCAAAAGACCAGCACAGAGTTCCTGACTGATTAATAGCCAGAAGATGACCGAAATCACTGCCGAGAAAAATTTTTTTATCTGAAAACACAGGAGAAGATGCCGGTATCCTGTTATATATACCTGAACTAACGGCACCTGCCTGCCAGCACATGGAATAAAGGTCTGGTCTGTCAGGACATGATGGTTTCAGAGACAGTTCTTTTATGGTAAATATATAATGGAGCGGTATATTTAATTTTTTCAGGTATTCAACACCTTTACTTTCAAAATTAAGTATGGAAAGAAAGGCAACTGTAATACATCTTTCCCGGGAAAGAAGTTTTATGGCCTCCAGTGCCGAATCTCCGGAATTTATGGCATCATCAACTATAACAACGGTATAGTCCTTCTTTAAAGGCCCTTCTATCTGTCTCTGAAGACCGTTTACTTTAGGTTTTTTCCTTATATAAAGTCCTTTAACAGGAGAACCTTTGAGATGACTCAAAAGAACTATCTGGGAAGCAATAAATCCTCCTGTTATGGCAGGTCCTGCTACACAGTCAGGTTTATAGACTTCTATCCATTCCATGAAAATTTCTGCTATTATATTGGAATAATAAGGGTCTAACATTTCTTCCCTCATATCAATAGTCCATCCTGCAGGCCTTCCGGAGCCTCGAAGTAGCCCCTGGTTCCATTTAATACTGTTATTTAATATTCTTTCATAAAGTATTTTTTTATTTTTTTCCATGTCCGACATATATCCAGATACACGTCCTATCTATAAATTTCCACAAAACAGTAAAGATAACCGTCATTCGAGCTTACGAGCAGAGTATTACTGTAAGGAGGTATGTCTTCCTGCAGAGAATAAACACTCCATAGTAATGCTGTGGCATCACTGTTAAATATATGTGTAAGGCCTCCCGGCCCCGGATAATAGAGCCTGTCACCTCTGACATTAAAAGTATTTTTCTTCAATTTTCCCTGATTACAGGCAGGCTTATGTACAGGTATTCTGGCGGACGGGAATATTCCGCATGGTGCCATGACAGATCCTCCTGTTTTAAAAGACCATAAAATAGAGCCGTCATAAAGGTTCATTACATATACCGTTCCTCCGTAACTTCCCGCGTAAATCCTGCCATGTTTTATAACAGGGTAGGCACACATGCTCCATTCATCAGACATACACCTCTTCCAGATAATTTTCCCTGTCATTTTATTGAAAGAGAATATATAATCAGCTTCCGTTGCAATAACAACCATATTATGACTCAGAGCAGGACGGCAGTAAAGCCAGTGACCGACTTTCCTCTTCCATACAACTTCGCCTCTGTTATTCAAACAGTATAAACAGCCGTCATAGGAGGTAAAATAGCAGTAATCTGTAACAGGATCTGCCGTTATACCGCCTTTGATATGTCCTTCTGTTATAAATCGCCATTTTTCAGTTCCTTCATATAAATCAAGAGCATATACTGTTTTATCCAGGGAGCCGACAAAAACAGTATTTGTATTACTGTTAATGGCCGGTTCACATGTAACATATTCACCTGTTTTAAATCTCCATTTAAGAGTTCCGTCAACACCGTTAAAAGCACAGAGGTCTCCCCCGTGAGAACCGTATTCAATACCGATAAAAAACAGTTCACTGGCCGGATCAAATACAGGAGAAGAACATCCTACCCAGTCGCCCCATTTCTGTTTCCACAGGACTTTTCCGGAAGCAGCTTTTAAACAGTATGTATAACCGTCATAAGCTCCAAAATAAACCCTTCCTTTTCTATAAACAGGTGAAACCTGTATGCCTCTGTATGTTTCTCCTACAGGGAAAGACCAGTCAGGGAAACCGTTCGAATGAACAGATATAAAATATCCTCTGTCACTTCCGAGGAATATTCTTCCTTCTCCCGTGACAGGGCCGGATTTGGGCGCATAATAGGCTCCACTGTTAACAGGCCCTCCTTTCCATACAGGCAAAAACATAGTATTATCTTCCGGTTCACCAGGAGGTTTCATGTTAATATCACTGAGAGTAAATATATGATGAAGTGGTATGCCCAGTTTCTTTATGTCCTGTTCGCCGGAAACCTGAAAGTTGAGTATAACTGCGAGAGCAACAGGTATGCATCTGTGTTTTACAAGCTGTTCTATACATTTTAAGGCCACATCGGAGGAATTTATAATATCATCGAGTAAAAGAACTTTAGACCCCTCTACAAGCTGTCCTTCAATCTGTCTCTGCATGCCATCTGCTTTCGGTTCCCGTCTTATATACAGTCCTTTTACAGGAACTCCCCGGATATGACTTAAAAGGACAAGCTGAGAAACAAGGCATCCTGCAGCAACAGTCATACCTGCCACATAATCGGGGCGGTATCTCTCAATAAGAGGCATAAAAAGCTGTGAAATAACATGGGCAAGTTCAGGAGTAAGTATGGCTTCCCTCAGGTCAACAGTCCATCCGGCAGGACTGCCGTCCATAAGAATACCCTGCCCCCATTTAATACCATTATCCACTATTTCAGAATAGAGAATTTGTCTATATCTTTCCAGTTTTTTTTCAGATGGTATTTTCATGAAAATACTCCCCTTTTATTCGTAACGCGTGATGCGTGATGCGTGATGCGTAACCATTCACTTTTCACTGTAATTACTTTCTCTGTTTTCTCTTATTCTTCTTAATACTCATAACTGCTTCTATTTCGTCACCATTTTTCTCTTCAAGAGCCTTTACAGCTTCTTCGGGAGTTACTTTGGTTCGTCTGCACACATAATCTATTTTTTCCTGGTCATAAATCTTGCCGTCTGAAGCAGGAGGAGCAGAAGCAGGTTTTTCCTCAGGAGGCGGAGGTGGTAGTGTTTCCTGTGTTTCTTCCGGTGGTGCTGATTTCCGTTCCGCTCTTTTCTTTTTCTTCAAACTCATTACAGCTCTTGCCTGATCGCCATTTTCTTCTTCAAGGGCCCGGGCTGCTTCTTCAGGTGTTATACCTTCAACTCTGGAACATATGTATTTAATGGTTTCTTCATCAGGGCCGGTCTTTGCAGGAGGAAGTGCAGATTCTTCAGCCTTAACAGGAACAGCTCTGGTTTTCGCATCTTTTTCTTCTGCAGGTGCCGGTTCTTCTTCTTTCTTCTTTTCTCTTTCCTGTCTCCGTCTGGCAGCTCTTTCTCTCGCACTTGACTTTTCTTCTTCTTTCATTTCCGAAGAAGTTACAGTTTCTTCTATGTTCGACTCTGAAGGAAGAACCACTTCTTTTTTTCTTTCTCTTTTTACAGGTACTATATCTTCAGCCATCGGTAAAGAATAGTCACTTAATGCCATTTGTTCTGCAGGTATTGTACCGAGATGTTTCAGTGTCATTTCTACATTCTTTCTGAATTCAAAGGCATCTTTCTCAACAAGCTCAAAGGACAAATTATAATAGAAATAACCCGATATAATAAGAACAAATACTACAGCAAAGGGAAAAATTAAAAAATTAACAAAAAATATAAGAAAAGGAATAAAAATTAATAAAAATAACCATATAGAAGGAAAACTGAAGAAATCTTCTTCATGTTTACGAATCAAGAACATACCATTGACCAGTCTGTTCCATAAACTATCATTGGATTGACCTTCATGTTCAGGAGGAAGTATATCTTCATATACTATGTCTTCATCAATATTAAATTCCATCCCTTTTCTTTTTGAGGCAATGATTTCAATGGCTTTTACGGAATCGCCTCCTGCCTGAATAAGAGCATCTTTTGCTTCCTTATATCTTATGCCTGTTCCCTGGCAGATTCTGTCAAGGGCATGAAAATCCAGTTTTATCCTGCTTGGATCAACTTCTTCTACGGAATATTTTTCTCCTGTTTTTTTCTCTTCTTCTTTAAAACCTGCAAATTTTTCATCAATATCTTCCCTGCCAGGTAACAGATAGGACAAATCCATATCAGGGAAAAGTTCCTGAATAACCGGTTTTAAACTCTTATATTTAACTTTACAGAGTTCTCTGAGTATTTCCCCTGAACTCTGGAATCTTTGCTTCATATCCCTCTGTATCATCTTTATAATGATAGTTTCAAGGGATTTAGGTATACTTTCATTGTATCTTCTTAAACTTGACGGGTCTTTAAAATGTCCTGGATTCTGACCTGTAAGCAGTTCATACATGATAAGTCCGAGGGAATAAATATCGGATCTGAAATCTATATCTTCGCCTTTAATCTGTTCCGGAGAGTGATAGGGGTTACTTTCTATGTCATCTTTTAAATGAGACAAACCTGTTTCTTCATAAAGCTTTCTGAGTCCGAAATTATTTAATTTTATTGTGCCATTATTGGCTATCATTATATTATCAGGCTTAAGATCACCGTGAAAAAAATAATTACTGTGGGCATAATCCAGAGCCTGGCATATTTGAAAACCAAGCTGTACAGAATAAATGACAGGGTCTTTAAGACTGTGATTGCATAAAAAATCTTTAAGAGTGAAACCGTCTACATATTCAAGGATAAGATAAAAAAAACTGGATTCGACACCGGCATCATAAAATTTAACTATATTTTTATGGTTCAAGGTATATAAAAACTGTACCCTGTCGAGAAAAAAATCCAGAGTTTTTTCAGGACTTTCCCGCAAAATTTTTATAGTTACAGATTTATCAAGTTTTCTATCCCGTCCCTTATAAACTGTAGTAAAACTATCCTGTCCCGCAGTTTTCTGAATTTCATATCTGTTCTGTATTAACATTCCTAACATAAATTTCAACTTCTTTATTTATGTCAAATTTCGACTGTGTAATAAATTTTGTAAAAACCTCTATTGAAACCTTATTTCATAGTAAATTTACACAAAACATAGTACACTCTCTTTTACTGAAGAGACAGCAACAGAATTACGCTTCCTACTCTTCTTTATGCCATTTAAAATTCAATGTTTCAAGATACCCCTGAAGTATTATTACTGCAGAAACCTTGTCTACAACTTTCTTTCTTCTTGCCCTGGACATATCTGCTTCTATAAGGGTTCTTAAAGCCTGTCTGGTAGAAAGTCTTTCATCAAAATAATCTATTTCTTTATCAGGAAACAATTCTTTAAGTGTTTCACCGAAATCTGTAACTTTTCTGGCCTGAGGGCCCATGGTGCCGTCCATATTTTTAGGCAACCCCAGTATGACAGTGGAAACGTCATGAAGTTCTATTATTTTCTTTAAACAGGCAAATATATCAGTATCATGGCCAATATTTATAACTTCCAGCGGATTGGCAATAGTTTTTGTAATATCACTAAGAGCCACCCCTATTCTTCTATCGCCAATATCAAGCCCTAAAATTCTGTTATTCATTTTCCCTTGCCTTTATCAAACTATCCAGCATTTCAATAGATTTTATATTTTTACCGAGATGATAAAACAATAAATGTCTCAAAATCCACCTGCTTTCCCTGTAAATTCTGGTAGAAGGAAAGAGTGTTTTCAGATTTACAGGGGTTATATTCTCCAGCCTTCCGAGAAATTTTATAGTTTCCGAAGAAACAGCAATATAACCGCTTAATTCTCTTCCGGCACATTGCTCACACAGAGTTCCTCCGAGAGAGATATAAAACTTCATAGTCCTGTTTTCAGAGAAATCGCCGCATTTCTGACATCTGTCCAGAACAGGCCTGAACCCCAGAACCGTAAGGAGTTGCAGTTCCATATAACGGAGAATGAGTTCCATATTATCTCCATATTCCAGAAGAGACAGAACAGATAAAACCAGTGAGAATAATTCAATATTTTCCTGGCCCGGCAATATGGAATGTTCCACAAGTTCAATAAAATAACTGGCACATGTAAGTTTTTTCAGGTCTTCTCTCAGGCCGTAATGAGGATTGGAAACTTCTACCTGAGAAACCCCGTCCAGGCTTTTACCTTCTGACAGCATCAGATAGACATGAGAGAAAACCTCCAGAGTACCGCTGAATTTACTGGAAGGCTTCCTTACACCTTTTGCGACTGCGTCAATTTTCCCGTAAAGAGGGGAAAAAAGAATATATATTCTGTCAGTTTCCCCCAGATTACGGGTTCTTAATATCACTGCATCTGTCTTATAAAGACTAATAGCCATCACCTTTAGCAGCTTTATTTTCCACAATGGAAACACTTGCGCTGGCACCAATTCTTGTTGCTCCTGCTTTTACCATTTCCATAGTTTTCTTATAATCACGAATACCGCCTGATGCTTTCACACCCATATATTTACCGACGACTTCTCTCATAAGAGCAATATCTTCCGCAGTGGCTCCGCCGGGGCCAAAACCGGTAGATGTTTTTACGAAATCTGCACCTGCTTCTTTTGAAAGTTCACAGGCTTTAATTTTTTCTTCACGGTTCAGAAGAGCTGTTTCCAGAATAACTTTAACAAGCCTTCCTCCTGCAGCCTCCACTACAGATTTGATATCATGAAGGACCAGGTTATAATCTCCTGCTTTAAGGGCACCTACATTTATAACCATGTCTATTTCATCTGCTCCGTTTGCCACAGCATCTCGAGTTTCCATTGCTTTTGTCACAGACGTATCGGCTCCGAGAGGGAAACCTACTACAGTGCATACCTTTACCGGACTTCCTGCCAGTAAATCCCTTGAAAGGGCAACATTGGTAGGGTTAACACAGACAGAAGCAAATTTATATTTCCTGGCTTCTTCACAGAGTTTTATTATTTCCTGTTTTGTTGCATCAGGTTTCAGAAGTGTATGATCTATGAGTTCTGCCAGATTTATTTTAATATCCCCGGATAGTCCCGGCGAGGCTCCCACACGTGTTGCTCCTGCCTCAACTATGGCTTCTACATTGGCAGTCAGGTCCTGAACACAGAGACCGCATCCGCCACATTCCCCGCCTTTTGACCAGGAACACATAAGGCTAGATTTCTCCGGCATTGTTGAAGAGGTAAGTTCAGAAAGATGTTCTCTGAAATTCTTCAGAGGCACAAGTTCAACGCCCAGGCTTCTGAGCTGATCAAGTCTGGCTCTGAGTCTGGTATCAAGCCGCGAATTGGTGCAAATACTTTCTGTTGATGACATAGAAAGGGATAAAAAGATACCATCGGGAGCACATACGACTTTTTTCCCCATATAAAGAGCCTGAAGCACTATTTTACTTATAAAAGTATCACCTATAAGAGATGAAATTTTAAAGGCATCGGACATGGTCAAAATAGGTACAATAACAGTTTTAACCTCTTTCACCATATTAAAAATTTCTTTAGAAACATCTTTTTCTACATTTTTTACCTGAGGATTTATTTTCCTCAGACCTTCTTCTCCCAGTTTTTCTCTTGCTTCTTTAGATATAGCCCATGCACAGTTACAATCCTGGCCCATCATAGTTCTGAGAGTCTGAAAAGCTTCATCGAAACCTTCCTCTCCTCCTCCCAGGACAACAAGCCCTCCGTGAGATTTTCCTGAGATTTGCTCCGGCTTTACCGAAGGAGCATTTACTTCAAGTTTATTTACTACTTCTTTTGTTATGGCTTCAACCAATTGTTTTAAATCCATATCCACCTGGTTACACCTGCCTTTTTTAGTTCGTGACGCGTGACGCGTGACGCGTGACGCGGGGTAAGCTGTTACCCTTTAACATGCTTTCTTTCCACATCCATTATTTTGGCAACTCTTCTTGAATGTCTGCCGCCTTCAAAGTCAGTAGAAAGCCATGTAGATACAATTCTTTTTACTAATTCTTCTCCTGTAACTCTACTGCCAAGAGTAAGGACATTTGCATCATTATGGGCCCTTGAATTCCAGGCAGTAAAACAATCATAACAGGCAGAAGCACGAATTCCCGGTACCTTGTTCGCTGTCATGGCACTTCCGCATCCTGCTCCGTCAATAACTATACCGAGAGAATTACCTTCTTTACTTACAGTAGATGCTACAAGGAAGGCAATATCCGGGTAATCTACGGGATCTTTACTGTAAGTTCCATAATCAGTTATTTCATGACCGAGTGTTTTTATATATTTCTTTAAAACTTCTTTAAGTTCAAAACCTCCATGATCACTGCCAATTATTACTTTCATAACAACCTCTCAGTTAAAATTTAATTTTTCTCGGAAGAATTTTTTCAACTTCTTCATGAGGACGGGGGATGACATGAACAGATACAAGTTCCCCCACTTTTCTTGCAGCTTCCGCTCCTGCATCTACGGCAGCTTTTACTGCTCCCACATCTCCTCTTACAAGTACCGTTACATAGGCAGAACCTATTCTTTCTTCACCTATTAATTCCACATTGGCAGCTTTGACCATTGCATCCGATGCCTCAATGGCTCCAATGAGTCCTTTTGTCTCAATCATACCAAGGGCTAAAATACTCAATGAGAACACCTCTCTTTATTATATAAACAGTTAATAACAGGACACTGTCTACAGATAAATTCATATTAAATTATATACATTCTATAGATACGTCTTTTTCCCTTC
>JBEHWP010000093.1:0-12425 GCA_040217665.1 Vulcanimicrobiota bacterium | reverse complement strand
CTATATCCTTTTCCTCATATCCGAGAGATTTCAATATGTCTGCAGTATGTTCACCGGGTGCGGGCCCTGTTTTGAAATCGGTAAATTTTTTGCCGTCAAAACTGAAAGGAGGAGCGATAAATTTGACTTCCTTTCTCTGTGAACTTCTGTCATACGGTATGGAAAGAAGTTTCCCTGCTTCCAAGAGATAGGGATTCTCCATGGCTTCTCTTATGTCTGCTACAGGTGCGGCAGGCACTGTCCCGCTCAGTATCTTCATCCACTCACAGGTAGATTTCCCGGAAAATATACTATCCAGAATTTCAGTTAATTTATCGCGATGTTTCAATCTCAGCTCATTTGTAATAAATGAAGAATCAGATTTTAATTCTTCATGGTCTATCTTCTCACAGAGCAATTCCCAGAATTTCTGAGAAAGACAGGCAATATAAATCCATCCGTCCGATGTTTTATAAATCTGTGACGGACTCTGGCTTGTATGGGCAGACCTTGGCTGTTTCCCCGCCGTAAATCCGTCATTTAAAAACCACAGTCCCTGGTAACAGGTGCAGTTTAATGCAATGTCAAAGAGATTTGTATCTCCGTCTCCTCCCAGTCCTGTTCTTTCGGCTCTGTAGAGGGCAGATACGGTGCACAGAGCGCCATAGACACTTCCGAGAATATCCACTACCGATACTCCTACCTTTGTCGGCATATCTCCCGGTTCTCCCGTAAGGGACATCCATCCCGTTTCCGCCTGCATAAGAAAATCATAACCGGGCCAGCCGGCTCTTTCATTATCTCTCCCATAGCCGGAAAGATGAGTGCATACGATTTTTTTATTGAATTGTTTCAGATGGTCATAGGTAATCCCCAGTTTTTCCGGAACTGTGCCGCGAAAATTATTTATAACGGCATCAGATACGGCTGCGAGTCTGTGAAAAACTTCTTTACCTTCTTCTATTCTTATATCCAGAAAGAGACTTTTTTTATTGTGGAGGCAGAACTGGCTGCCTTCATTATCTTTTTTTTCATCATCCAGATAGAGAGAACCCATTTTTCGTAAAGGATTTCCGCCCTGCTGCGGATCTTCAATATTTATAACTTCTGCTCCCATCATGGCCAGCAGTTCTCCATGAAATGAACCTGAACCCCATGTTTCAAAGGAGAGAATTCTTTTATTTTCCAACGGAAACATCTGTTGAACCTCCTTATATATAAAATAATCTGTAATACACCTGGCACACGTTATGCTTCACGGGAGGAAAACCTTTATTGTATGCTTAGGGACTATAAAAAAATAACCCCGTCAAATTATTAGAACGGCTATTATCCACGCGTTACGCGTTACGATTCTCATATAAATAAACTATACCTGTTCCTGACACTGTGATAAATCATTTAAAATATCTTCGGTACTTCTTACATCACCGAAAAAGAGTTTTATATTGGCAAGAGTCATTTCATACATTATTTTATCTATGGCTGCAGTTCCGTCTGACACCAGGATAATTTCATAGTCCAGTTGCATTGCATCCCTTGCAGTTGATTCTACACATACATTTGATGCGACACCGGCAATAATCAGTTGATTTCTCCCCAGTTTTTTTAACAGTTCGTCAATTTTTGAAGGTGCCGGTATGAATGCACTGTATCTCTTTTTAAATATAACATGATCTGTTTTTTCATCTATATGCAGTTCATTATAGAGTTCTGTCCCTTCACTTAAATTACACATGCTTTCAGGGACGGGACCTTTAAAGAATTTTCCGTAAAGACCGGAATCGTCCGTTCCGTCCGTAATGGTAAAATTATGTTTTACCCATATGACAGGTATTTTTTCTTTATGGCACAGATCTGACAGGAGATTGATATTTTCTATGACATGTTTGATTTCTTCCCTTACTTCTTTCTCGTTTACAGAAGGTTTGGAAGGTTTTGACTTGTGAGAACAGGTGAAATTCTGAACATCTATTACTATAAAAGCAGTTTTATTCTTATCCAGATTAAATATTTTCTCCGGCCGTCCCCAGAGATTTGTTAATTCTTCAGTCTTATTGAGAATTGATTCTACTGTATTATCCATAATTTTTCTCCTTTTCACTATTTCTTCTCATGGAGATATAATTTTACTCTCTTTATTTTTTTATTTTCAAAAAAATAAAAAGCTGCACAATCGGCGTAATATATTTCTCCTTTCTTTCTTGGCCCAAGATAATTAGTATCTTCCGTACAGTGCCATTCAATATCCAGTTCCGCAGCTATTCTGTCTCCGTCTATGAGAAGATTCTTTTCATTTATAATTTCATGTATTCCGCTGTGGCCTTCTGTCCAGAATTTTACTATTTCTTCTTTTCCGTGAAATATTCCTTTAAGAGCATGTTCAAATGTAGCATCGGTGTGATAATAAGTATCAAAAACATCTTTTTTTCTTTACTCGTGCTGAAAGCTCTGCAATATTCGTGAAATTCTTCTTTTTTCATAGTAAATAATCTCCTCTATCCGGTTTGAAAAACTGATTTTATAAACTAAAAATCTGATTGAAATTTTTCCTCCACAGATTATGTTCATATTTTTCCGTAATACTGTTCGGCACAAAAAGAGTTTTCTCATAATCATCGGGGCCGTCGGGATAAGCAGGATCCTTTATAAATCTTTCAGGTCTTTCTATCCCTCTGTGAACCGGACATAAGCCCAGTCTTTTACACCATGATGACTGTATATCCTTTTCCAGAGAAAAGGCTACATATTGTTTTGCCATATGGCTTACCTGTTCCGGCAGACCGGCAGGAACAAAAAGTGCATCATCTCCCGATGAAATTCCTTCTTTTGGTACATGCCATGAAACTCCGTAACCTTTATCTTTCCATTCGATTATATTTGTCAGAACAGTGCAGTGTATATCTATTTCACCTTTTTTTATATGTTCTGTCATTTTTTTATTAAATTCCAAAACCCTGACCTGAGGTCTCAAGTGTTTAAGAAAATTCCAGCATGGTTCCATATTGTAAGGTATATCTTCAATAGTTCCTCCTCCTGTTATCTGAGCTATAGGGAAAAATCCTTTTCCGCCGGGATAAAGAGAAACCCTTCCTTTGAATTTCGGCGCCACCATAAGTTCCCAGCTATGAGGAGGGCCGTCGGGGAAAGCACCGTCTCTGTACATCATAACATACCTTACATCATAAACAATTACAAAAGGCCATCCTGAAAGCCCTTCCGCTGCCGGTCTGGCACGGTGACTGACCTTTTTTAGAACGGGGAATTCATCTTCTTCCAGAGGATCGCAGAGCCCTTTTTTTGCCAGATGAATGGCAGGGATGGTATTCCCGTATACAACATCACAGGGAGGGCGTTCTTTTTTTTCCAGTGCTCTTATCAGAAGAGGCGGAAAATCCACGGTAGTGAATTCAATATGGCTGACGGATATTCCTGTTTTTTTCGTAAAAGGCTCGGAAACGCATTCCTTAAGCGCCTGTCCCCATAAGGAACTTAACGGCCATGTCATAACTTTTAATTCTTCAATTTTATCATGGTTTTTATTCATCATTTTTTACTTATCCGGGTATAAGCAATGTAATAAAAAATTTCCTCCCGTCACGCGTTACCCGTTACGAGAGTATTTATGTATTATCTATGCTCACCTCAGTATAATCACCCTCTTTCTATTTTAAGGAAGAATTATATTGTTCTGCCATTTCATTGAGTTTTCTTCTGTCTATTTTTCCCGTAGCATTAAGAGGAAGTTCATCTACAAATGTCCAGTGTTCAGGTACCTTGTAGTCTGATAGTTTCTCTGAGACAAATGTTTTAAGTTCTTCCTCATCGGGAAGATTATCACGGCTTTTGTCCAGAACTATAAAGGCAAGAACGCTCTGTCCGCTTACTCCGTCCCGGATACCTGCCACTCCACTTATTTTTACCCCGGGATGCTCATTTATTGCATTTTCTACCTCTCCGGGAGACATATTGCCTCCACAGTGGACAATCATCTGTTTAATCCTGCCTGTAAAATAATAATAACCATCTTCATCCTGTCTTGCAAGATCACCTGTATGATACCACCCGTCTATAATAGATTTTCCTGTATTATCCGGATCATTCCAGTAACCTGCCATCAGGGCTTTGCTTTTTACCAGGATTTCACCTGTTTCCCCTCTCGTAACATCATTCCCTTTATTATCTATAAGCCTGACTTCTGTACCCGGAACAGGTAATCCCATAGAACCTCTCTTTATTTTTCCTCTCGGATTTATCATAAACCCTTCACACTCAGTTGCACCAAAACCTTCTGAAACTTCAAATCCTGTTACTTCACGGAAGAATTTGCGCAGATGATCCGTTAAAGCATCTCCTCCGCAGAGAATATATTTTATAGAAGTAAAATCTGTTTTCCCTGAAAGAGGATGGTCCAGTAACTCCTGTAATTGAACAGGAAGTGTAAGGGCATGAGTTACTCTGTATTTTTCTATTAAATTCAAATAAATACCGGGATCTGATGTGGTTACAATTAATATTGTTGTTCCTCTGTAGAGGGCAGGAATAGCTGTCCCTATAAGTCCCGATACATGACACAGATATGTTCCTATTATAACCATATCACTTTCCTCTATCTCCATAGCGGCACTCTTGTTAACTGCAGAGTTAAACAGAGAGGAATGTGTGTGAGTCACTCCTTTGGGTCTATCGGTACTGCCGGATGTATAAAGTATAACTGCAGGGTCATCAGTCTCAACAGACGGCCATTCAGCTTCTCCATGCCATTCTTTTACGGCTTCATCCCATGAAGAACCGATTGCCAGTATTTTTTCAACTGAAGGAACGGAATGTTTTATATCTTTTACCATTGCATAATCATCTTTTCCTGCAATTAACATCTTACACTGACAGTGATTGGCGGCATAAATTATTTCAGGCTCTTTATATAATACACTGATGGGTACTGCTATTGCACCAATAAGGAAACAGGCGAAATAAAGTTCTATTATTTCTATGGAGTTATGCATAAACAGTGCCACTCTGTCTCCTTTTTTTATGCCCTTATCCATCAGTGTGAGGGCGAAATTCTTTACTCTTTCATCCAGTTCTTTATAGGTACAGGTTTTTTCATTACATATAATTGCTGTTTTTTCCGGATTTTTTTTAAGGGCTTCTCTGTAAAGTTCATACAGTAACATAAATTTTTTCTCCTGTCTGTTGCTAAATTTTAAAAGTACATAAAGTATAACATATAAGAGGATATTTTGTATATAATATCAAATATATCAAGAATAAAGACGTTTAATGTATAAAGGAGTAAACTGTGGAAAATCAAAAAAAAGAATATTTCTGGCTTGTATTCAATGTATGTTTTGCAACCTTTATGAGTTCTCTTGATGTATATATAGTTAATATTTCTTTACCTGCCATATCGGCATATTTCAATGTAAGTACAGGCAGGGTTTCAGAGATTGTCCTCTGTTATCTTTTATTTCTTGCGAGTACCATGCTGATCTTCGGAAAACTTGCGGATAGAATACGTATAAGAAATTTATTTATTATAGGCCAGATTACCTTTATGGCAGGCTCTTTTTTCTGCAGTCTGGCCGGTTCTCTTCTCATGCTTGATATAGCCCGGTGTATTCAGGGTATAGGCGGGGCCATTCTGAACATTACTGCTTTTACTGTCATTTCAGGCCGTATTCCTTCTTCCATCAGAGGCTGGGCTTTTGGCAATCTCTCTGTTGCGTCTGCTCTGGGACTTACTCTTGGAGCTCCTCTGGGCGGCTTCCTTACCGGTTATCTTTCATGGCGATGGATCTTTCTTATTAATATACCTGTAGGCATAATAGCTATTATACTGGCTTTAAAGGTATCTTCAGGAAAAAAACCGGCAGAAAAGAAACCTTTGAACTTCGACATAAAGGGGGCTATATTGAGTTTTTTTAGTGTTTCTTTACTGCTCTTCGCACTGAATAAGGGGAAAGAATTCGGCTGGACATCTATAGTAATAATATCCTGTCTTACATCTTCATTTGTTTTAATGGCTTTATTAATTTATTTTGAAAGGAAACATCCGGACCCTCTCCTGGATCTTACTATTTTAAGTAACAGAAATTTTACCTTTACCTGTATTACAGGAATGATGGCCTTTATATTGCTTGCAGGCCATAGTTTTATCATACCTTTTTATCTGGAATTGCTGAAAGGGCTTAAACCTCAGATGTCAGGTATTATACTTATGATTTATTCTGTTGTTTATATGTTTGTTGCTCCTGCCGCAGGTCGGGCATCTGATAAAATTAATCCTGCCAGGTTATGTTCTCTTGCCATGTTATCATGTTTATGCGCATGTCTTGTTTTTGCTTTTACACTTTCTTTACCGGGTATTACATCTGTAATTGTTTACCTCATATGGCTTGCCATTTCTCTTGGTATGTTTACATCTCCGAATAACAATCTGGTAATGAGCTTTGTACCGAAGGATAAACAGGGAACAGGCTCGGGAGTTTTCAATCTGACTAACAGGCTCAGTCTGGTACTGGGAGTATGTTTTTTTGAGAATATTTTTTCATTTTATATTCATTCAGATAAAAGTCTGGCACAGGCGGGAATTGCTCCTGAAATTTTAATAAAGGGATTTCAGGCAGTATATATAGGAGCGGCAATTTTTATGTTTGCAGGACTCTTATTCTCCTTTCCTGCCTTACGGAAAAAAGATAAAAAAGTAAAGAAAGAAGATATGCCTCTGATACATCAGCTATGACTTCTCCGCTTTCCATTGAAAGATTTTTATATAAAATATTGATAGAAATTTCTCCGAATAGGGAAGAAAAATTTTTTTATTAGCCGACATAATAAATTATATGAAATCACTATTACTTACAACATTATAGTTGTTTTTTAATTTAACCGTATAGGAATTTTCATTTTTAATGGCGTAAAATAAAGTTTTAGATGAAAACTATGTAGAAATAACTTATCTAAATAATTTATTGTAATTTAATGATTTATATGAAAATGATGAAGTTTTATGCTTCACTGGTTGTTAATTTTTAATCTGGTTGTGACCATTCAGAGTATGCCTGTTAGGGAATTGCCTCGGTAAATAAAGGACAGAATAATTATAATAAAAGTATTTATTGTTTAACAGGGAAGAAGATTTTTTTTATTTAACATGTTATGAATTTGTATGTGTAGAAATTATCAAAGAGAGGAGGTGATTTTTATTATGTTTTTAAAATTACAAATCTGTATGACAATGATATTATTTCTGGCAATATCTGCTATTTGCATACAGTCTGTAAATGCAGCATCTAATCCCGGAGTTGCTGGTAAATGGCAATCAGATTGGGGAACTGTGACATTAAAACATAAGGCCATTGTAGATAATAAAAAAGTATCTGTAACCGGTTTCTGGGAACAGGGGAAAGATAAGATAGGACAGATTAAAGGTGGTACTTTTAATCCTTCTACTTCAACTCTTACTTTTTCTTATTACCAGTCCTGGAATAATGTTTACGGAACCGCAACATTTACTCTGTCTTCCAATGGTAAGATATTATCGGGTGAATGGGTGCAGGATAATGGCAATAGCGGAGAATGGACTTTGATCCGGAGTAATATATAGCTGTTTTATTATAACAATCACTGTGAAAGAGATATCTGTCATTCATTTCTGAAGAGCCAGTTAGTTCTTTTATAGTCAGGGTAAAGACCATTGCCATTACAGAACTGGAAAGGAGATTATGTATGTCGTTGTCAGGCAATAATTTCACAGGAATATTATTATCCCTTCTGGTGCAGAGTCCTCTTTATCTTGTATGGCTTGCAGGTATTATTATAGCTATTTTGAACTTAAGAAATTATCAAAAAATCAGTATTTTTACCATTATAGCCCTGGGTATTTTCATCTGTAAAAGAGCTGTTCTCTCTGTTTTATACTGGTATATACCGCTGATGTGCCAGAATTATGGATGGACTAAACAGAATATAAGTGCTTTTTACCAGATCTCAGGTGTTGCTGATTCTTTTATTTCTGCCTTCTGTTGGGGACTTGTAATTGCAGCTGTTTTTAGCAATCGTACAGCAGAAGAATATATGAAATCACTGGACAGATAAACGTTTAAGTTTTTGATAAATAATTACTGACCTGAGCATAAGCATGTAATAAAAGGTTTCCTCCCGTCACGCGTCACGCGTTACGCGTCACGCGTTACGCGTCACGAGAGCATGTATTTATTATTTATACTCACCTCAGTAAAGGAAAATTTATCAAAGGGGTAAATATAATATATATAGTAAAAAAATATTTTAGAAAGGAAGTTGAATAAATTGAATAAAAAACTTGTTTTTTTAATTCTCTTATGTTCCTTTGTTTTATTTCTTTCTGTGAAGGTTTATGCTCAAGAAATGTATTTCTGTATTGATGTAGATTCCAATTGGAAGCCTGTTAAACCCGGCCATACCTTTTATATAGGCTCTCAGGGAAATTATATCTACATTCTTGTAAAATTACCGTATGGTGTTGGTTGTGATAAGGTTAAATATGAAATATATAGAAACGGAGAATATGATAATACCTTCACTATTACTACCAAGAGTGACTGGAGAACCTTCAAAAAGAAAATAACCTTTAAAAAAGAAGGAGAATATACTATTTCTGTTTACGATAAATATGGAAATCTTCTGGCAGAAGATGTTGTAAAAATACGTTACAGATCGTAAATGCAATTTTTTTGTTAAACACCGGGCCTGTCTAGTCAATTCAATAGTATGAATTTATAATGAATTATAATAAATGATGTTAATACCACCTTATATTTTTATATTCTTCAGGAAAATGATCGTAAATTTTAACAGAGCCTGTGTCAGGAATATGTTCATGTTCTTCAAGATTCGACGACCTGAATCCCGGTAAAAAACCTGTCTTTTCACCATCTTCAGAAAAATTATCATCTTCAAAGAGCACAACCCAGGCACAGTGGCCCACTGCCATTCCTTTGATATTATCCCTCCAGTCTATTATTTCTCCTTTATAAGAAATGGCATATTTATATAAAACATCCATTTTCGCAAAGGAGGCTGGCCCTGAAAGACCGAGAGAAGGATTTTCATAATCAGGATTACCAAAAAATTCTACATAATGTCCGTTTTTTGAAAAAGTATTATAATTATTAATTCCTTGTCTTAAAGCCAGGCTTACATAATTAATATTATGATTTATGACAGAAGGAAAATTAAGTCTTCCTCCCCTTTCTTCCCACCTTTCCATTACGGAAAAAATTTCATTTGCTATTTCTGTTGCAGCAGAAATAACAAGCAATGTTATTCCCTTTTCAGTCAACAGCAAAGAAGTATCTGCTTCCCAGTCGGCTTTAATGACAGGCCTGTCTGCTATCTGTACCTCTGTTCTGGCATCTTTTAATATTCCTTCATTGTTGAACAGAAGCGTTACATGGGCGTAATCGTCTTTTGCAAGGCGCCTTTCATGAATTATTACAAAAGAAACTGACCATGTATTGCTTCTGAAAGAAATGTCCGGTTTAAAGATAATATAATAATTACCGCTGCTTACGTATTTATATTTATCTTTATTTTCCGGCCAGTAATTATAAGTTTTATTGATTTCTGCCTCTATTGCCTGTCCTTCATCCATAGGATAAACATTTATTGTGTCGGACAGTAATGTAAAGCATATCAGCAGAATACATACGATTGTTTTATTTATTAACATCATGTCTTTGAAGTGTTAAAATAATTATTTATTATTTTAAAAATCTCCATGCTTATTAAAATGACAGATGCTATCAGTAAAACAATTGACCATTCGGTAAATGTCACTCCTTTTACATATAAAATTTTCTGCATAAAAGGTAAGAATAAACTCAAAATATGTATTCCCTGTGCCAGTATTACTCCCAGTATAAGTATGTAATTACGGCTCAAAGGTACTTTAAAGGCTGATGTGGATTCAGAGCGGCAGTTAAATACATGGAAATTCTGCATTAATACCATAAGTAAGAGAATAATATTTCTGGCAGAAGTTTCATCCATTATCTGATTTTTTATAAGCCAGTACCATGAAATAAAGGCAGTCACTCCTATTGCAAGTCCTGATACCAGTGTCTGATTGATCATCTGAGGATTGAATATTTTTTCATCTGTCTTTCTGGGTTTTCTTTTCATGGCACCCGGCTCGCCTCCTTCAAAGGCAAGAGCTACATCCTGTATCCCGTTTGTAACAAGGTTCAGCCATAGTAACTGTACAGCCAGTAATGGCAGAGGAAGACCGGCAAGGACAGAAGCAAAAAATAATATAATTTCTGCCGCTCCTGTAGATATAAGCAGATAAATTACTTTTCTTACATTATCATAGGCAAATCTTCCTTCTTCAACACCTGAAACTATAGAGGAGAAATTGTCATCTGCTACGATCATGGAACTGATTTCTTTTGCTACATCTGTACCTGAACCCATAGCAACACCGATATTGGCCCGTGACAGGGCGGGAGCATCGTTTACTCCGTCTCCTGTTACGGCAACAAATTCTCCCTCTTTCATGAGCATATCAACAATTTCAAGTTTCTGTGTCGGTGAAACCCTTGCAAATACATTCGATGAACATACAAGCTGTTCAAAGGCCGGACTGTCAGGTGTTCCAGACTCATTTAACTGCTGCCCTGTAACAGTTTTCCCTGCTTCTCCCGATATACCCAGTTCCTTTGCAATAGCAGAGGCAGTGGAAGGATGATCGCCTGTAATCATTATTACTTTTATTCCTGCATTTTTACATTTATTTACTGCTTCAATGGCTTCAGGTCTTAACGGGTCTATAAAGCCTGCAAGTCCGTAAAAAACCAGTTCTTTCAAGTCACTTATTTCATAGACGTCTTTCTTTTCATTTCCCTTATATTCTCCTCCTGCAATGGCGAGAACCCTGAGACCCTTTGATGCCATTTCTTCTGCCTGATTTTCTATTTTCTCTCTGTTCAGTTCAACATGTTCTCCGTTCACCACAGTGCAAAAACTTAAAACAGTCTCTACTGCACCTTTGACAGCAACAAAACATTTATTGTTTTCTTTATAAAAGGTGGCAGAAAATTTATGTTCTGATTCATATGGTATTTCTCCGAAGAGTTTAAGATTATTGCGGAAGGTTTCTATGTTTATACCGGCTTTACAGGCCAGACCGAGAAAAGCTACGTCTATGGCATCACCGTGATAGTTCCATCTGTCCTGCTCTTTTGTCAGAGATCCTTCATTTGCTATTACAGATAATTCAGCCAGTTTTTTGAGTCCTTTCCATTCTGCTTCACTATCTTCTTTTTGTTCAGGACTGATTTCCCCTTCGCCGTTATAACCTTCGCCGGAAATGGTGAATAAATACCCGTCAGGAAGCACTACCGTGCGAACTGTCTGCTGGTTTACCGTAAGGGTTCCTGTTTTATCACTGGCTATAACAGTACAGCTGCCGAGACTTTCAACGGCAGTAAGTTTTCTGACTATAACATTTCTCTTTGCCATACGCTGGGTTGCAATGGAAAGAGCAACCGTGAGGGCAACAGGCAGTCCTTCAGGAATGGCTGAAACAGCAAGAGCCACTACGGCAAAGAAAATTTCCGATACTTTAAGTCCCTGATACATCAGTAATGATGACAGAATAATACTTATAAAAATTACTATAATGCTTATCTGTTTTGTAAATTTTTCCATTCTTAACAGGAGAGGAGGTTTCCCGCTTTCTGATGTGGCGATTTTTTTTGCTATCATACCTACCTGTGTTTCAAGACCTGTACCAACTACAACACCTGTTCCTCTTCCTGAAGTAACCATTGACCCGGCAAAAGCCATATTTTTTCTTTCACTTACACCTGTATCTCTGTCCAGAATAGCAATGTTTTTTTCAGAAGCAATAGATTCCCCTGTAAGGAAACTTTCATCTGCAGTAAGGTTATTTACCTGTACCAGACGGAGATCTGCAGGTACTTTTACACCTGATTCAAGGAGAACTATATCTCCCGGCACGAGATCTTCAGAACTTATTTCCTGTTCTTTTTTATTACGTCGTACTTTTGCTTTTATCTTTATCATGTTCTGCAAGCGACTCGCACTTTTTTCTGCATTATATTCCTGATATGTGCCTATTATACTGTTCAGAAGTATTACAATCATTATAAATATAGCATCTTTGCTGTCTCCTATTGCAAGAGATGCTATGGCAGCAGCAATCAGTATAAATATAAGGGGATTTATCAATTGATGAAGGAATATTGCCGCTATAGTCGGAGGAACTCTGGCAGGCAATATGTTCTGCCCGTAAACAGTCAGTCTATGGGAAACGTCTTCCCCATTCAGACCGTCTATACTGCTTTTCAATTCATCATATACAGATTTTTCATCCATAGAATACCATGGTTCTTCATATAATCTGAGGGCATGTGTTTTTTGTTCCATTTAAAATAGCC
>JBEHWP010000092.1:0-12446 GCA_040217665.1 Vulcanimicrobiota bacterium | reverse complement strand
GATGCTATATTCTTATATGTATCTTCAGGACTGTTCAATGTGATTATATAAACATGGTTATTCTTTATAAAAAAATACCCGTCAATAATATCTGTTTCAGAATAGGGTTCTCCTGCAATAACACCTTTTGCTTCAGATCTCTGTATGATACGTACTGCAGGGGCTCCATCCACTGTTGTATCAGTTTTTTCAATTATAGTACTGTGAATTTCCATTGTTTCATTTTTAAAATCATAAGGTTCTACCCGGGAAACAAGTTCGGCAAGTGTTCCGTTTTTTTCTAAAGGGAAACCGTCTACATAAAATGATGCAAAACCATCATGTTCAAAATATACATTGCCACGGTCATCAAAAGCTTTCCATCCGTCGGGAAGAATAAGAGAAAAACGGTCTCCCTTATCCTTATATTCTTTTAAAGACTTATCAACTGCTGCCAGGGACTGACAGACAAATAACAGTAATATACCAAGACATAATAACAGTAAAGTTGAATATTTATTCATAATGTTTACTCCTCAATTTATAGATTTTTTTTATGAGTATAAACTGTTATCATCTGAAAGTCAATATATGGCTCCAGTTTGGAGTGTTGTTTTTTGGGTCCCAGGTGTTCTTACCAGTCACATAACATCATCATTATAGTTAATTTCATAACAATCCATAATTAATGATCTCGTAATGGGTAATGCGTGATACGTGATACGAAGGGGTAATAACCTATTACGCATTACCCATCACGAATTATTTAAATTCTAATAAGTTATGAAATACACTATAATTATTGACCTGAGCATAAGCATTTAATAAAGGTTTTACTCCCGTCACGAGAGTAGTTATGTATTATTTATGCTCACCTCAATAATAGATTTATGAAATCAATCATAATTTCCAGTAAGAGTGAATATTAATATTCTGTGATAAATTTCTTTTTCCATTGTATATAAAATCACCTTTCATTTTTTAACGCAATCGCCTAAAAAAAACACTATCTTTTTACTTTGCTATAACATATATAAAATGTTATAATATTATTTATAAATTTAACAGATTAACCTCGCGTAACGCGTAACGCGTAACGCGTCACGAACCATATGCACTCATTCGGGAGGTTTATATTATGCCTATAATATATTGTGGTAATTGCGGGCATCAACATAGAGAGAGTACGAAATTCTGCCAGGGATGTGGCTGTGAAATAATAGCCACAGATTCAAGCGGTTCATTAATGGCAGGAGTAATGCTGGATAACCGTTATGAGATAATAGAATTGATTAAAGCAGGAGGCATGGGTGCTGTTTATAAAGCTCTTGATCACAGGTTTGATAAAAAATTATGTGCCGTAAAAGAAATGCTCAGTCAGGCAGGCGGTACATCTCATGATCAGGAGTATATGATTGATCGTTTTAAAAAAGAAGCACATATGCTGAACGAATTGAGACACCCTAACATGCCTGTAGTAAGAGATTATTTTATTCAGGCAGGACGATATTATCTTGTCATGGATTATATAGAAGGAAAAGACCTTGAAACAATTCTGGAAAAACATATAGACGATCAAAAATTACTGGGACTAAATGAAGAGAATAAAGGTCTTCCTGAGGAAAAGGTTGTTGAATGGGCAAAACAGATACTTGACGCTCTTGATTATCTTCACAGTCAGAAACTGGTATACAGGGATCTGAAACCTTCAAATATAATACTTCGAAACTCTGATCAGAGGGCAATGCTTATAGATTTCGGCATAGCAAGAACAGTAAATATTGAAACAATTCAGAATACAAAAACTGCTACCGGTACACCTGCCTTTGCCCCTCCCGAATTATTTGAAGGTAAACCTGAGCCGAGAACGGATATATATTCTCTGGCTGCTACAATGCACTGTCTCCTCACGGGAGATATACCTTTTATCCCCTTTTCTTTTAAACCTGTAAGAGAAATCAATCCGAATGTATCGGAAGAACTTGAAGAAATAGTAAAACAGGCCCTTTCACATGAAGCAAAAGATCGTTTCCCTTCTGCGGGGGACATGAAAAAGGCTCTTGAAGACTATAAAAACTCCCCTCCTCATATAAAGGAAACACATAGATATAAAAAAGATGATACAGGTAAACCTCATCAGATGAAAGAAAAAACTTCAGACGAAGAGGATAGCGAATCCACTCTGATGCTTATGAAAGCTCCGACTGTATCTACAAAATCAATTCCAGATAAGCCTTCTGTGGAAAAAGCTAAAGACCATATAACTGCTCCAGAAAACACTTCCAGAGAAAAAAAGAGTCGAAAATATTTGTTCGGCATATCTATTATCGTAGCCCTGCTCATCTTATCTATAATAGCATCAGGTCTCATGAGAAACGGAAAATTCTTTAAAGAACAGGCAGAAAGAGCTTTTAAAAATAAAAATTATGAAAAAGCCAGAAACTGTTATAAGAGACTGGCGCACCTAGATCCTGACCTTGGCAAAGCAGATCCAAATACACTGAAAAATTTACTTTTCATGGCAGATAATGATCCGAACCATATGCTTGATTATTGTAATATTGCAGAACTTATGATAGATCCGAATGATCCAAATTCTCTTATTTCTCTGGGAAAAGTTACCGAAAAAAAATTCCCCGATAAAGCAAAAGGTTATTATGAAAAAGTTATAGATATAGAACCTTCAAATAAATATGCCTGTTTAAAACTATATAATATTTATCTGAGTGAGAAGGATTATGAAACGGCTAAAGATATACTTGATACTTCTTCTATATCTAATAAAAATAAAGATTATATTTCTCTGGGAAATGAATTTTTAGCCGCGCAAAAATATAAAAAAGCTGAAGAATGTTACAGAAAGATAAAAGATATTAAGAAGGAGGATAAAAAACTTGAAATTTATAAAAATCTGGGTAAATGTTATATTAACCTGAAAAATTACAAAGAAGCTATTGATACCAATAATAGTATAATTAAAATAGAGTCAGGTTATATTCAATCCTATATAGATCTCGGAATTATCTATTATGACCAGGATAGATATAAGGATGCTCTTACTAACCTTGAAAAAGCGGTAAAGCTCAATTCATGGGATAATGAACAGGGTAAAGCTCTAATAACCCAACTGAATCTACTCGGAACAAAGTTTTTAGAAACAAAAGCTTATGAAAAATCAGAACGGGCTTTTAAAGCATCCAGAGTAATTGATAAAAAGAATACAGATGCCCGTAATGGACTTGTCAAATGTTATATGTCTTACGGAGAAAATTTATTTAATATGCAGGAATATGAACAGGCAAAAGAAAATTTCAACAAAGTAATAGACCTTATGGGTAAAGATAATAAAGAAGCAAAGATTGCCATGAAACATATAAAAGAGATCAATGATATTATTTATCCTCAACCACAGGTTAAATACTATCCGCCCAATAATTCAGGAAATAATAATACAGGGAACGGGTCAGGTCAGACCGATCTGCCGGATGCTACCGTAGATGATCTGCCGACCGGAGATATATAGGAAAATTTTAATAATCAGGAGGCTAATTTTATGTCATTAAAAACTTACTCTGTCATTACAATGGTTTTACTCTGTCTTTTCTTTAACATTTCTGCAGTTTTATCAGAGGAAAACGTCAGTTCTCTGAACAAAAAAGGGTTGAGTGCCTATGAAACAGGCAATTACGAAGAAGCTATCAGTTATTTTGAAAAAGCACTGTCTATTGCTCCCGAACAGGCTCCTTTATGGAATAATAAAGGCCTTGCCTTATATAAACTATTAAAATACAGTGATGCACTGACATGTTTTAACGAAGCCGTAAAAAGAGACAAAAACTATGATAAGGCTTATTATAATAAAGGTATGACCCTTTATAATATGGAAAAATATGAAGAAGCTATAAAATCTTTTGAAATGGTTTTGAAAATTAATCCCAAATATAAAAAGGCATCAGAGAAAATAGGAGAAGCAAAAAAAGCCATAGAACATAAAAATCAAAACTATAAAGAAGCAGAAAAACTATTTGAAAAAGGGAATGATTTATATCTTGCCGGAAAATACCAGGAAGCAATTAAATGTTTCGATGAAGTTCTGAAACGTAATTCTTCCTATGAACAGGCAAAATTGAAAAGGCAGGAAGCTATAAATGCCCTTTCCGCACCGCCGCAGAAAACAGAAACATTCATGGAAGCATGCAGGAAAGGAAATACCTTCTACAGTCTGGGAGAATATGAAAAAGCTATGGAATGGTTCGATAAATCTATAGAAGAAGAGCCTTCCTGCGGAGCTGCCTGGTTCGGCAAAGGTCTTACCACTTTTGCCATTGCTTATAAAGAGTGGCACCATTACGATGATGGAGGGAAAAAATATCTGGATAAGAGTATAAAAATATCTCCTGACCTGAAAGATGTTAATATTAATCTCGAAAATATAGACGGATTCAAACCTTTACATATAATGGCTATTTTTAAAGGTAATAAAGATCTGGTAGAATTGCTCATAGCCAGAGGAGCAAATATTAATGCCAGAACAGTTAATGGTAATACTCCTCTTGCAGTTGCCATCATGTGGAAGAACAAAGACATAGCAGATCTGCTTGTAGCCAGAGGGGCTGATCTGAATATTAAAAACAATGAAGGAGATACCCCCCTGCACCATGCGTTGAAGCGCCATGACAGTTACCTTGAAATAGCAAAAATCCTTATAGAAAAAGGAGCAGATATTAATGCCATAGATAATAAGGGTAAAACTCCTTTACATTATGCCACTGAAAATAAATTTAAAACTGAAGCAACATTACTTGTAAATAAAGGGGCAGAACTTGATCATAGAGATATAGAAGGTAAAACACCACTCATCTATGCTATATATAATAACGACAGAACACTGGCGGAATTAATTATAAATAAAGGTGCAAACGTAAAAGTTCAGGAAAATAACGGAAAAACGCCATTACATTTTGTGCTGAATGATGTATTAAAAGGAATACCTGAATTGCTTCTGGCAAAAGGAGCAAATATTAATGCCATAGATAATGAAAAACAAACACCGCTACAATATACCATAAAAAATGGCTTACAGGAAATATCTATGGCACTTGTAACTGGAGGCGCAGATATTAAGATAAAAGACAGTGAATACAACGCAACACCTCTTCACTGGGCAGCATATAACAATATGCCTTCTCTCGTAGAAATATTTCTGGCAAAAGGCCTGGCTGTTAATGATAAAGATATAAACGGAGAAACACCGCTTCACTGGGCAGCATATGCCAATATTACAGAAACGGCCAAATTGCTTATAGCAGGAGGGGCAGACATTACCAGTAAAAATAATGAAGGCGGAACACCTCTGCACAGGGCAGCTATAAACGGAGGTAAAGAAATTGCTCTATTACTTATTTCCAGCGGAGCCGATGTACAAAGTAAAGACAATAACGGCAGAACTCCCTTACATTACGTAGCATATACAGAGTCTACATCTGTAGCGGAACTGCTCATATCGAAAGGAGCAGATATTAACTGTAAAGATAATAATGGTGAAACACCTCTTGATATAGCAAAAAATGAAAATAAAACTGCAATGATTAAATTTTTCACAAAAGATGGGAGTGAAGATAAATAAGCTGATATGAAGAAATTACTATGTATATTTATGTTTATATTACTGAATATTTCTGTTGTTTTATCTCAGGAAACACTGGAAGAACTCAATAAAAAAGGTCTGGACTTATATAATAAAGGTAAATATGAAGAGGCAATTACCTGTTTCGATAAAGCTCTAAAAATAAATAATGATGTCTATCAGGTATGGAACAACAAAGGCCTTGCATATTATAAGCTACAGAAATACGAAGAAGCTATTAAATGTTTTGAGAAAGCTTTATCTATTAATCCCGGCTATACAACAGCCTGGTATAACAAAGGTTCTGCTCTTTTTATGATGAAGAATTATAACGGTGCTATTGTATGTTTCGATAAGGTTTTACAGCAGGATCCGAAACATTCGGGAGCCAAAACAAAGAAAGAACAGGCACAGGCTGCCCTGGATACTCAGAAATCAGTAAAAAACCTTATAAATAAAGGTATGGATTCATATAACCAGGGAAAGTATGATGAAGCTGTAAGTTATTATGATAAAGCTCTTACACTTGACCCGGGGAATGAAACAGCCCTTGTAAAAAAAGGAGATACACTGGCAAAAGAAAGAAATTATGATAAGGCAATCAAGTGTTATGATAAAGTTTTAGCAGTTAATCCCAAAAACATAGAAGCCCTTTACGGAAAAGGCAATGTTCTTTTTGCACAGGAAAAATATAAAGAAGCTATTGAATATTACAATAAAATCCTTGCCATAAAACCTGATGACAGCAATGCAAAAGCTAAAAAGTCGGAGGCTGAAAAAAATATTGCTGCTCTGGAAACACCATCGGCAGAAAAACTTTTTCAGGAGGGAGAAAAATTTTTCAATCAGAAAAATATGGATGAAGCCATAAAATGTTATGATAAAGTTTTAGCAATAGAACCGAATAACTCAAAAGCTATTCTAAAAAAAGGGATATCTCTTATTATTAAAGGCAACCCGAAAGAAGGATATACGTTTATAGACAGGGTTACAGAAATCTCTCCTGACTCTGTTCAGGCATGGGATATTAAAGGAGATATACTTGCAAAAGCCGGACAATACGATAAAGCTCTTGAATGTTATAATAAAGTAGCTGCCATAGATCCCGGTTTCCACGAAATTCAGGCTAAAATACAGGAAACACAGAAAGCACTTTCCGGCCAGAATACTGTATCTCCGTCTTCAGAATCATGCAGGGAATTATATATGAAAGGGAGCTCATTATATTCACAGGGAAAATTCTCTGAAGCTCTTGAATTTTATGATAAAGCACTTGATATAAATCCCGATTATGCTCCTGCTTTATTCGAAAAGGGACTTGTTCTTAATAATATGAAAAAAGGTAAGAGCAAAGAAGCAAGAGAATGTTTTGTAAAAGCTACACTCATAGATCCTCAGGCTAAAGAACTTAATCTTAATATAAAAGATAATTTCGGAAATACACCATTACATTTATCCATCATATCAGATAATATGAATTCCATTAAAATTCTTACACTTAAAGGGGCAGATGTAAACATAAAGAATAATGAAGGTAATACTCCTTTACACATAGCAGCAAGATTTGGCAATGTAGATACAGCAAAAATTCTTCTTAAATCAGGGGCAGATGTAAACTCGAAAAACAATGACGGTCTTACTCCTTTACATGTAGCATCTGCAAACGGCCATATAAAAATGGCTGAATTTCTGATTAAAAACGGTTCAGATATAAATGCTAAAAACAACAAAGGGGAAACCCCTCTCAATGTAGCAGGTACAGGAGAAATGAGAGAACTTCTCAAACAAAAGGAAGCAAAAAAATAAAACGGCAAATATTACAATATTATCATAACAGGTAAATTGGTACAAAATATAATATGCACTCCTGCCCCCGGCCGGGCTCCGGAGGAAAATAAAGGAAATTATGAAAAATTACAAAACTATAGGCATAAATAATCTTTAAGATATTTACCTGTATAAGATTGTTCTTCTTTCATTATCTCACGGACTGTACCTTCTGCGATAATTTCTCCTCCCATGTCCCCTCCTTCGGGCCCCAGGTCTATTATATAATCTGCATTCTTTATAACTTCCATGTTATGTTCAATGAGTAAAACCGAATTACCTTCTTCTATAAGTTTTCTCATACAAAATAAAAGTTTTTCAATATCTGCCAGATGTAACCCTGTAGTAGGTTCATCAAAGATATAGAGAGACCCCTTTCCCCTGGCTTTAAGAAGATGAAAGGCAAGTTTCAATCTCTGTGCTTCTCCTCCTGAAAGAGTATTTGCTGGCTGTCCCATCTGCAAATAGCCAAGTCCTGTTTCCTGAAGGACTTTAAGTTTTTTTATAAGAGAACTGTGCGATAAAAAAAACTCTATACCTTCTTCTATTGTAAGATGAAGAATATCTGAAATATTTTTACCTTTATATTTTATATCCAGAATCCTTTTCTGATAACGTTTACCATTACATTCCTCACACATTACAAACATGTCTGCCATAAACTGCATGTCCACCTCTATATAACCGTTTCCCTCGCATTTTTCACATCTTCCTCCTGAAACATTAAAAGAAAAATGTCCCGGTGTTAATCCTTTTATCTTTGACTCACGGAGCTTTGCGAAAATATTTCTGATATAATCAAAAGCTTTTATATAGGTTACAGGGTTCGATCGGGGAGTTTTGCCTATGGAAGATTGATCTACCATGAGCACATCTTCTATATTATCTGCACCTTCAAGACTGTCATATCTTCCGCATGGAAGAGAAAAATCTCCTTTAGCTCTTTTTATGGCAGGAAACAGAATATCTCCTACAAGGGTACTTTTACCTGAACCGGAAACTCCTGTAACACAGACAAGCCTGTTCAGAGGTAAGGTAAGGTTTATGTTTTTCAGATTATGTTCAGCCGCTCCTGTCAGTGTTATATATTTCTCAGTTGCACAGGAAGAAAACAAATCATCTTTTCCGTAAAACGGTATTTCTCTGATTCCTCTGAGATATTCTGCAGTCAGTGAGTCATTTCCCTTATGGAGTAATTCATCATATGAGCCGGCAAATACTACTCTGCCTCCCAGTTTTCCCGGCCCGGGCCCCATATCCACTATATAATCACCTGATTTTATTATCTGACGATCATGTTCCACTACAACTACTGTATTCTTAAGATCTCTCAATCTTTTAAATATTCCTATAAGTCTGTCATTATCCCTTGAATGAAGACCGATACTTGGTTCATCCAGCACATAAAGGGTATTGGTAAGACCTGAGCCAAGACATGTAGCAAGGATAATCCTCTGATATTCACCGGCAGAAAGAGTTTTTGTAAGTCTGTCCAGTGTGAGATAATCAAGACCTGTGCTGACAAGATATGAGAGTCTCTGCTTTATTTCTTTTAAGATAAGAAGAGCTATGGAACATTCATATTCATTTAATTTTTCCTGAAGAGAATTAAAAAATATTAATAATTCTGAAACGGTCAGAGAAGAGATATCACCTATATCTTTACCGTCTATTCTGACATGCAATGCTTCTTTTCTGAGTCTTTTGCCTTTACAGACAGGACAGGTTTTTACGCCTCTGTATTTACTCAAAAAAACCCTTATGTGGAGTTTATATTTTTTTTCTTCCACCTTCTCAAAAAAACCTTCCACTCCGGGGAATTTACCTTTCCCGTTCCATATTATGTCCTTCTGCCATGATGTGAGTTCTCTGTATGGTATATCAGTATGTACACCGTAATTTTCCAGTATTCCTTCATATCTTCTGAAGAATTTCTTTCCTTTTTCCGTAGTCCATGGAATGACTGCTCCCTGTCTGAGGCTTTTGCCTTCATCAGGTATAACGAGAGATGTATCAAAGGTCAGAAGGTTTCCGAAACCATGACACTCATGGCATGCTCCGAAGGGACTGTTAAAAGAAAATAACAGTGGTGAAGGTTCAGGGAAATCTATGTTACAGTACGGGCAATGGAGAGAATTACTGAATTTTAATACATCTCCTCCTTCCGTACGTATTTCTACATATCCGTTTCCTTCTTTCCATGCAGTTTCCAGAGAGTCTGCAAGTCTGCCTCTATGCTTATGAGATATTTTCACTCTATCCAGCAGTATCATGACACACTCCCCGAATTCTGTGACTTCATCAATTTTTACCGGGCCTCTCTCAGTCATGATCCTTATATAGCCTCTGGATTGTAAATAATTTATATGTTCTTCCCGGGACATATGGTTGACCATGCTATAAGGGAATGTTATAAAAATCTTTGTTTCTTCCGGTAAAGAGAGCAGTTCTTCAAGGATCTGTTCTGCCGTCTCTTTTTCTATTTTTCTGTTGCAGCCCGGGCAATAAGTCTTACCTGTTCTTGCAAATAAAAGGCGCAGATAATCATTTATTTCCGTGGCAGTCCCTACTGTAGAGCGGGAATTTCTGGGAGGTTCTGTTTGTTCTATTGCGATAGAAGGAAGTATTCCTGAAATAGAATCTATTTCAGGCTTATCCATTTTCTCAAGAAACTGTCTGGCATAAACGGAAAGAGATGAAATAAATCTCCTCTGACCTTCTGCAAATATTGTATCAAAAGCCAGGCTGGATTTACCTGAACCGCTTACGCCTGTTATGACAATAAATCTATTTTTCGGGAGATCCAGATTTATATTTTTTAGATTATTCTGTCTTGCTCCCCGTAAAGATATATATTGTTCCACAGGCTTATTCTTCTAAAGCTCTATCCATATTTTCTTTAATTCTTTCTTTAAGTGCCTTTTTTCTCCGTAATTCTATCTTTTCTTCCATAGTTCTTGCCTTTGCCCTGTCTTTTTCTTCTATTAAAGCTTTTATTGCCGCCTGATCAAGCATTGTAGTATTTTCAGGTATATCAGGTACGTCTGACAGATATTCCAGAGCTTTTTCATATTTCGGTATAAGTTCTTTACTCGGAGGCGTATCGGCAAGTATACGTATTTCCTTTGTCATCAAATCTTCCCTGTCTTCATCATATATCATTGATTTTATCTCTCCTTTTTTAATCGTAATGCGTAATGCGTGATGCGTAATGCGTGAAACTGTAAATATTATAGATGAACTTTACAGGAAACTCAAGTTTTTATGAATATTTTTAAAGGATAATTTATATAAAAAAAAGAATTTATAATTTCACTGAAAACAGAAACTACAAAAAAGGAGTAAATAAAATGTATTTGAAAATATGCATATTCACAGTCATAATAATAATGTTAAATCTGTCTTTAGCCCTTGGAGATCCTGCAAAAGAAGCAGAAAAACTGGTTCATGAGGGAAATGAACTGTACAATCTTGGACAATATGAAGAGGCAATGAAATATTATGATAAAGCCATAGAAATCTATCCTGAAGAACACTATGCATGGAATAACAAAGGCCTTATTTTTCATAACATTGGAAACTATGAGGAAGCAATAAAATGTTATGATAAAGCCCTTGAAATTGATCCTATGAATATGTATGCCTGGTATAACAGAGGTCTTATTATGGAGGAAAATGGGGAATATGAAGAAGCAATAAAATTTTATAACAGGGCACTGGACATATTTTCTTTTTATACCGTTGCCCTGAATTCAAAGGGTGTGTGTCTTACAGAACTGAAAAGATATGACGAAGCAATTCAATGTTTTGATAAATCTCTCAAAGCTGACATAAAAGATGTGTCAACATGGAATCAAAAAGGATTTACTCTTTACATACAGAAAAAATATTCAGAAGCAATTGAATGTTTTAATAAAGCACTTGAGCTTGATGAAAAAAATGCAGAAATATGGAACAATAAAGGTCTTGCTCTTACAGGTCTGAATGAATATAAAGAAGCAGTTAAATGTTATGACAGGGCTTTAGAGTTAGAACCTGAATTCAAAGAAGCCAGTCTGAACAGAGAAGAAGCTCTCAAAAAATTGAAAGAAAGCCAGCAATAGAAA
Organism: Vulcanimicrobiota bacterium; assembly: GCA_040217665.1. Taxonomy (GTDB): domain Bacteria; phylum Vulcanimicrobiota; class SpSt-956; order SpSt-956; family JAKJGF01; genus CALARM01. The sequence goes on along the minus strand of JBEHWP010000092.1, from coordinate 908 downwards.
GGCAGGTTCAATTTATGTTAAAAATAACTCTATCAATCATATCTATTATGATTTTGCTTTCTTTAAAAACGTGGAGCCAGGAAATTACAGGAGATAAGATAATAAAAAATCTCTATATGTCAGAAAATTACGGAACAATAAAAGATATGATAATAGAACTGGATTGTTTTGCTCCTGCCTTAAAAAAACAGGAAGCAAAAGATTTGATGGAATTATTTTTTACTGCAAGAGTCTTTTTTCATTCACCAAATAAGTTCAGGACAGAAAAAACCATGATAGATCCCGAAACAGAAACAGATTTTTCCTTATATAGCATAAGAGATGGAAGGGTAGAGACTGTCCATATAGGAAACCAGATGATAAGCAAAAAAGAAGACGACCATCACCATTCCCTTTTTCTGCCATTCGGTATCGATATTCAGCCACAGGATCAATACAGAAACTATACCCTTGTTTCGGCAGAACAGTTTTCAGACAGAGACGTATATGTCATAAATATAACGAATGAACAGGATCCGGAGGCGAAGATATTGACCGTATGGATAGACAGGGAAAGATTTATACCTCTTAAAGAAGAGTACAGAGTAAGAGAAGGTGAAAAAGAAACAGTAAAAACCACTCTTTATAAGAATCCGTGGCAACTTCCAGACGGAAGATGGATGCCCCTGAGGATTGAGAAATATGAAAATGAGAAAATGACCTGCTATATAGTTTTAAAAGAAATTTCAACAAACCAGGGACTTGATGAGGATTTATTTATTCCTTAGTACCGTTCCAGATAAGTTCATACCCATTTATAAAACCTGTCCCTGTCCGGACTCTTCCGGAAAAGATATGATCCTGTTGTGTGGCAAACTGGTTTTGCAGACTGTTAATATTTTGCGTCTATATAATTTACAACTCTCTTT